>CANINJ010000281.1 GCA_947468985.1 Bacteroidota bacterium | reverse complement strand
GTGAACCGTAAGCCATATGTTCGGCCATAGCCCAATCTAACTTGTTGGTTTCAAAGAACATAGTCTTTCTGTCGTTTATTAATTTTTGTATTTTACTAATAAACTTTTTGTCTGCTGGTAAATTACAAACTGCATTGGCAACGTTTGTAAGACCTTCTTTAGGATAAGAAGTATCGAATTTTTCAAGCATTTGAACGTTGGTAACTTGCTCGTAACCCAACCATTCGTTTTGCATAAATGGCGTAATAATAGTCATCTCTTTCTTGCGAGATGCTTCTAAGTTTACTTCCAATTTTGCTTTGTATTCTGTTTCTAATTTTTTAATGAAATTAGCGTCAATTACACCTTCTTCAATCAACTTTTCAGTATAAATATCTCTAGGATTTTTATGACTTGCAATGATTTTATATAATAATGGTTGCGTAAAACGAGGTTCGTCACCTTCATTATGACCGTATTTTCTGTATCCTAATAAATCGATGAATACGTCGCTTCCAAACTGCATTCTGTAATCCAATGCAAATAACATTGCGTGAACAACAGCTTCTGCATCATCTGCATTTACGTGTAAAACGGGTGATAACGTCACTTTTGCAACATCTGTACAATACGTAGAAGAACGCGCATCTAAATAATTGGTTGTAAATCCAACTTGATTATTGATGACAATGTGAATGGTTCCGCCAGTTTTGTAGCCGTCCAATTGTGCCATTTGAATAATTTCGTACACAATTCCTTGTCCAGCAACCGCAGCATCACCGTGAACGGCAATTGGCAATACTTTTGAAAAATCGTCTGGGAAATATTTATCTTGTTTTGCTCTGGTAATTCCTTCAATTACAGCTCCAA
Source organism: Bacteroidota bacterium (assembly GCA_947468985.1). Taxonomy (GTDB): domain Bacteria; phylum Bacteroidota; class Bacteroidia; order Flavobacteriales; family Flavobacteriaceae; genus Flavobacterium. Next base: position 2,152 of record CANINJ010000281.1, on the reverse strand, counting down.
CAGTTTCCAAGTGTGATGGATTTGGTGCTAAATTTAAATTGATGTGTTTTCCAGTTCTTGTTTTTTTGTCGGAAGTTAATCCCAAATGGTATTTTACATCGCCATCAAAATATTCTTGGTCGTAATCTTTTCCGTCAAATTCAGAGAAAATATCCTGAGTTGATTTTCCGAAAATATTTGCCAATATATTCAAACGCCCACGATGCGCCATTCCCATTACGAATTGTTCCACGCCTTTTTCGGCAGCAGCTTCAATTAATGCGTCTAATCCTGCAATTATTGATTCTCCGCCTTCAAGCGAAAATCGTTTTTGACCTACATATTTAGTATGCAAGAAGTTTTCGAAAGAAACCGCTTCGTTTAATTTGGTTAAAATCACTTTCTTTTCATCAGAAGTGAACGTTGGCGTATTGTCATTTTTACCTAATTTCTTTTGAATCCAATCAATAACTTCTGGTTTTCGGATATACATATATTCTACACCAATAGATTGGCAGTAGATTTTATCCAAGTGAATTATTATGTCAGATAAACTGCAAGGGGCGATATTAATCACTTTTGCAGCATCAAAAACCGTGTTTAAATCGGATTGACTTAAACCATAATTCTCTATTTCTAATGTTGGGGAATAGGTTCTTCTATCGCGAACAGGATTTGTTTTAGTAAATAAATGTCCTCTTGTTCTATAAGCTTCAATCAACTTTAATACTTGAAATTCTTTATGAAGTTTTGCTGAAATTTCACTGAAATCTTGCCCTTCAGCAGCAGTTGAAAGTGAGACTTCGGAAGCGCTTTCCCCATTAGAAGAACTAATTCCAAAGTCGAAACCTTGAAAAAAACTTCTCCACGAAGGCTCAACGCTATCGGGATTTTCTAAATATTGATCGTATAGCTGTGCAAAAAACTCTGTGTGTGCTGCATTTAAAAAGGAAAACCTATCCATAATTTTGTTGAATATCCTGATTTGTAAAATAGTTACGCAAAAGTACAATAAATGAAATATAATATTAAATAATTTGGATACTTTTATGTTTTATTAATCAAATTTTAAAAATCAATGAGAAAACCGTACTTTTTAACAGTTTCAAAAATCAATTTGTCATTCTTATTAATTTTATTTTCAGGGGTACTATTCTCGCAAAGTCAAGCTATTGCTTCAAAAACTAAAAGTGAGTTTTGGAAAAATGTTCAATTTGGAGGAGGATTTGAATTGATTGAAATTTATTCCAAATCGTACGGGGAAAATACAATTGTAATACAATGTGCAGGAGTTGGTAAAGAAGTTACAGCACGTGGTGTTTTATCAGATATTTTAAAACTTTCAGAAATAACCAAAAAACATCGACTTATTTTAGTCTAATAATTATTCCGAAACCACACTTTCATCCATTCTCTTTTTAAAATCAAGAACGCCACTTCTTCGGCTAAAATTACTAAATCTGAGCCGTCTAATTTTTTAATTTGGTCTTCGGGAACATCAATAATATATAGTAAGTTGAGGTATTCTGCGAATTTATATTGAATTAATCGATATATTTTTTCGTGTAATTGTGCTTTTAATTCTTCGGGGTCAATTGAAATTGGAAAATCAATTGATTCGTTTGCCAAATTGAAATCTTTATTGATTTGTTCAATTAATTTCAAATATAAATTGTCTTTTGATGCTTCGATCAGCAGTAAATCGGAATTTATGGGTGCTATAAATGTTTTTGAATTCATTGTCAATTAAACTTTTCTACCCATTAAATTTTCCCCAAAAGACTTAAGCATTTCCTTTTTTTCATTATCAATGCTGATTTTTTGTAGCGTTTCAAATGCTTTTAAAGTGAACTCTTGAATTGCTTTTTTGGTTTCAAATGCCGCCCCTGTAGCCAAAAATATCTCTTTTACAGAATTTATCTTTTCGGAATTATCTTCTGGATGAATCGAAAATAAATGTGCCAATTGTCCGGCTTGTTCTTTAGATGCAAATTCATACGCTTTAAGATACAAATAGGTTTTTTTGTTTTCTATAATATCACCACCAACTTGTTTTCCAAAAGTTTCTGGATTTCCAAATGCATCTAAATAATCATCTTGTAGTTGAAATGCCAAACCTAAATTCAACCCAAAATCATAAATTAAATTGGCATTTTCTTCAGAAGTTTCAGCT
>CANINJ010000280.1 GCA_947468985.1 Bacteroidota bacterium | reverse complement strand
TTTAATAAAGGAATTTACCATTATAAGAAAGGCTTATATTATTCAAAGTTACTTAAAGATGACTATGAAATTATGTATGCCAATTTGAATATTGCAACTGCCTATTTTGCGATTGATGATTATAAAAACGGATTACCCTATTTAAAAACCGTTGAAGGACCAATTGAAACTGGGGATGAATTGGAAGCTAAAATATCATATAATTCTCTACTTGGGGCTTATTATTCTTATAAAAATAATTTTGATGATTCTGAAAAATCGTATAATAAAGCATTACAGTTTTGCTGCGAAAATAAACCAGAATTTTTAGAAGATAACGCAACAGAAGTCTATGATGATATTTTCCAGAATGTATTCAAAGAAAGGTGACTTTAAAAAGGCCTATTTCTATATGGATAAGTACAATGTTCTTAAAGAAAAACAATATAATGAAGAGCATTCAAAAATAGAAAGAGCTTCTGGAATGCTAACTTTTTTAGATGAATATAAAAGAAAAATTAGTCAAATTGAACAAGAAAAAATAAATCAAACTAATTATTTAGAGCAAGCTAGAATGATTGGGATTTTGTTTGTCGTTATTTTTTTAGTTTTATTAATACTAATAATTTCAATCTATAAAAATTATATTTTCAAAAAACAATCTAATAGGAGATTAGTTATTGCTTATCGAAAACTAAATGAATCAAATAGTAAATTAACTAGAGCTTTAAATCTTAAATCACAATTTATATCAACTATAAGCCATGAATTGCGAACGCCACTATATGGAGTAGTAGGTATTTCGGATTTACTAGTTATGAAACATCCAGAATTGAAGAAGAGTCACTATATAGATTCTCTAAAATTTTCAGCAAATTATTTATTATCTCTTGTAAATGATGTGCTTCAGATTAGCAATATTGAAAATAAAAAAATTAGTTTAGAAAACGCTTCTTTTAATATTTTTGAAATCATGAATTCCATTTCAGGAACATTAAATGTTTTAGAAAAAATAAATTGTAATGAAATTTCTTTTAACATTGATAAAAATATTCCTAAACATTTGATTGGTGACAAAGATAGATTGTCACAAATTGTAATCAATTTATTAGGAAATTCATTAAAATTTACAAAAGAAGGAAAAATTACCTTAACAGCCAATCTAGTTAATAATGAAGATGGCTTTAGTCTAATTGAATTTGAAGTTAAAGATACTGGTATTGGAATTGCGCCTGAAAATCAAACTAAAATTTTTGATAGATTTGTTCAAATAAATGAGTCTAATGATTTGTATCAGGGTTCTGGACTTGGATTGTCAATAGTTCAAAAGTTAATAGAATTATTTAATAGTAAAATTCATCTTCAAAGTGAATTAGGAAAAGGAACTTCATTTAAATTTTCAATTAAGTTTAAAAATGGTAGCGCTGAAACTTTTGAAACACCTACTATTATAGTTTTGGATGAAATATATTCAAAACTTAAGGTGTTAATTGTTGAAGACAATAAAATAAATCAATTAGTGACAAAAAAGATCTTAGAAAAATTAAATTATAAATGTCACATCGTAGAAGCTGGTATAGAAGCTCTTGAAATTCTAAAAACAATAACTTTTGATTTGATTTTGATGGATATTAACATGCCTGGTATGAATGGTTTTGAAACAACAATCAAGATTAGACAAAATAATATTACTACACCTATAATTGCTTTAACGGCATTTTCTAAGCATGAAATTGAACAAGAAGCTCTAAATTCTGGTATGAATGCAGTTGTTATTAAACCTTATAAAAAATCAGAATTATATTCAATTATATCAGAATTGACACATAAAAAAAACGCTGATTAATACCAGCGTTTCTTTTCTGTTTTGAAATAGCATAAAACAAAACAGATATAAATAGGTTTAGACTATTTAATTGGAATGTTTTTCAATGCTTTTTTCTTCGCACCTTCTTTTTTAGAAACAGTTACATGAAGAATCCCTTCTTTATAGTTGGCTTCAATTTTATTTTCATCTACATAGTCAGGAAGGGTAAATGATCTGTAAAAAGATTGATAATTAAATTCTTTACGAACGTAATCTTCTTTTTTATTTTTTTCTTCTTTTTCTTCTCGTTTTTCAGATGAAATAGCAAGTAGATTGTTGTCGATTTCTACCTTGAAATCTTCTTTTTTCATTCCTGGAGCTGCCAATTCAATTACCAGTTTAGTGTCGGTTTCTTTGAGATTTACCGAAGGCAAACTTGTTCCCAATGCGGAATAATTTCTGTCGGTCCAATCAAAGATGTCTCTCGAAAAAAAATCATCAAAAAGAGTATTCGCTGCCTTACTTACTGACGGAAATAATCCATCTTTTTTAACTAATGTTTCCATGTTTTTTTAATTAAATGATTTATAATTTATTCTATCAAATTTAGATAAAATAAGTATTTACAAATCACTAATTAACAGTCAAAACGTTGAAATGTAGCTATTTACAGATTAATTACAGCTAAGTGAAATTCCAGTAAGATTTCGTTTATGATTTAAGATAAAAATTAGTAAGTGGTTTAGTACCAGCGCTTTTTATTCTGTTTTGAATTTGAAGATTTCCTGGATTTATTAGCTTCTCCGCTTCTATTAGAATTATTTTGGGAAGCCGCAGGAGCTGTTTCAGGACTTCCACTATGCCAAGGATAAGGGTGATCTGATACAGTTTTCACATCTACTTTTATCAATTTTTGAATGTCTTTCCAATACGCATGCTCGTCTTTACTACAAAATGAAATCGCAATTCCACCATTTCCTGCACGTCCTGTTCTTCCAATTCGGTGCACGTAGGTTTCAGGAATATTAGGCAAATCAAAATTGATTACAAACGGCAATTGATCGATGTCAATTCCACGAGCAGCAATATCAGTAGCAACAAGAACGCCAACTTCTTTGTTTTTAAAAGCATCTAAAACACGTTGTCTTGCATTTTGAGATTTATCGCCGTGAATCGCTTCCGCAGCAATATTTTGTTTTCTCAACGCTTTTACAACATTGTCAGCGCCATGTTTT
>CANINJ010000279.1 GCA_947468985.1 Bacteroidota bacterium | reverse complement strand
TTTTAACCTTTATTTTCAATGAAATAAATAACGATATGATAAAATTAAAAGCATAATAAATTAACACTACAGTAGGAATTTTGTTAAAACTAAAAATGAAAAATAAAAGGAAAATTCCATTAGTAGTAATAAGCGATGTGCACCTTGGAACCTATGGCTGCCACGCCACGGAATTGCTACACTATTTAAAATCAATTCAACCCAAAACGTTGGTTTTAAACGGAGATATTATAGATATGTGGAACTTTTCAAAAAGCTATTTTCCAGCTTCTCATATGAATGTTTTGCGGCATATTATTAAAATGTCCACAAATGGAACGCGAGTAATATACATTACAGGAAATCACGACGAAGTATTGCGTAAATATTCTGATTTAATTTTAGGAAATTTTGAATTGGTTGACAAGCTAATTTTGGATTTAGATGGAAAAAAGGCTTGGATTTTCCACGGTGATGTTTTTGATTCTTCGACACAAGGGTATGCCAAAATAATAGCAAAAATTGGCGGTAAAGGATATGATTTGTTGATATTGATTAACAGTTTTGTGAATTGGCTTTTGGTTTTAAGCGGAAAAGAAAAGCGTAGTTTTTCTAAAATAATTAAAGATAGCGTTAAGAAAGCGGTTTCCTTTATTACCAATTTTGAAACTACGGCTGCCGAAATTGCCATCGATAAAAAATACGATTATGTAGTTTGCGGACACATTCACAAACCGCAAATGAAAGTGGTTAAAAACGAAAATGGTTCGGTAATGTATTTGAACAGTGGTGATTGGGTTGAAAACTTGACGGCTTTGGAATATAAAAATTCTAAATGGTGTATTTATGAATATAAAAAGGAACATTACAATCTTTTGGAGTCTAAAGAAGAAGCAGTTGTAGAAAATTATATGACAAAAATATTATCTTAATAATACGTTTCTATGAAAATATTTTATGCAATTCAAGCTACGGGAAACGGACACATTAGTAGGGCTGTTCAGTTGTATCCGTATTTGAAAAAGTTTGGAACGGTTGATTTTTTTATGAGTGGGAATAATGCGAGTTTGAATGTTGATATTCCAATAAAATATAAAAGCAATGGATGTAGTTTGCATTATAGCAAATGTGGCGGTTTAGATTATTGGGAAATTGCCAAAAATATCAAACCATTGCAAATGTATCGCGATGCAAAAGCGTTGCCATTGTCAGATTATGATGTGGTAATTAATGATTTTGATTCGATAACTTCTTTGGCGTGTAGGCTTCAAAAAGTGAAATCGGTGCAATTTGGACATCAAGCGAGTTTTATGTCGGATTTGACTCCAAGGTCTGAAAAAAATAATATTATGGGGGAATTAGTTTTAAAACATTATGCTCCTTCACCAAAATATATTGGACTTCATTTCAAACAATATGATTCCTTTATTCACCCACCAATTATTAAAGATGAAATTTTTCAAGCAACACCAAAAGACTTAAATCATATTTCGGTTTATCTTCCTTCTTTCGATAGAGAATGTTTAGAAAAGGCGTTTCATAAAGTAAAAGGCATCGAATTTCAATGGTTTTTGAATGATATTAAAGAAATTCGTAAGGAAGGAAACATTACTTATTTTCCTGTTAACCAAAAACTTTTTAATGATAGTTTGATAAATTGTCACGGAATATTAACGGGTGGTGGTTTTGAAACTCCTGCCGAAGCTTTGTATTTGAACAAAAAAATATTGAGTATTCCAATTCAAAATCATTACGAGCAGGAATGCAATGCAGCGGCTTTGAAATTATTAGGCGTTCCAGTTCTTAATAAAGTGGGTGATGATTTTCATATTGAAATAGAAAATTGGTTGAATGGTAAAATTGAATATCCAAAAATTCAAGCCAATGATATTCCAAAAACATTACAGTTTTTGTTTGATACGTATAATGATTGAAAGTAGTCATAAAAAAAAGCCATCAATTGACGGCTTTAAATTTTATATTAGAGATAATTCTATAAATTATGACTGTTTTCAGGAACGTCGTCTTCCATATTTAGCATACTCCATAATTTGTCTTTCAACTCCGAAAGCCCTTGTTGCGCAACGGATGAAATGAACATATAAGGCGTTCCTGCGAAATCTTTATCCAACTGGATTTTCAATTCTGATTTAAGTTCGTCGTCCAACATATCGCATTTTGAAATCACAACAATACGTTCTTTATCCAACATTTCAGGGTTGTATTTTGTCAATTCATTCACCAAAATATCATATTCATCTTTGATATTTGGGGTGTCAACGGGAACTAAAAACAGCAAAGTAGAATTTCTTTCGATGTGTCGTAAAAAGTAATGACCAAGCCCTTTTCCTTCGGCGGCACCTTCAATAATTCCTGGAATATCGGCGATTACAAAGGATTGAAAATCACGATATGCCACAATTCCAAGATTTGGTTTTAAGGTTGTAAACGGATAATCGGCAATTTTTGGTTTCGCAGAAGTCAATACTGAAAGTAACGTCGATTTTCCTGCATTTGGAAAACCTACTAAACCAACATCAGCAAGGACTTTCAATTCCAAAATCATATCCACTTCTGTGGAAGGCAAACCGGGCTGAGAATATCTTGGCGTTTGATTGGTTGAACTTCTAAAATGCCAGTTTCCTAAACCGCCTTTTCCACCAAGAGCAATAATTCTGCGCTCTCCGTGCTCGGTAATTTCGAATAAAATTTCATTGGTTTCTTTGTCGCGAACTACAGTTCCTAAAGGTACTTCTATGAATTTATCATCGCCATCGGCACCCGTACTTCTATCGCCACCACCATCGCCACCGTGTCCTGCTTTTACGTGTCTTGCAAATTTTAGATGGAATAATGTCCAAAGACTTTTGTTTCCAACAAGATATACGTGTCCACCTCGACCACCATCACCACCATCTGGACCTCCTTTTTCTATAAATTTTTCTCTATGTAAGTGAGTAGATCCCTTCCCTCCTTTTCCAGATGAAACATATATTTTTACGTAATCAACAAAATTTCCTTCAGTCATTTTTTTAAATATTCAATTTTTAGTGATCTTTTTTGTG
>CANINJ010000278.1 GCA_947468985.1 Bacteroidota bacterium | reverse complement strand
GAGCAACCACCGCTTTTCACGCCCACACGAACGAAATCTATGGCTGCATCAAAACCATCGTCTTTCATCATATCGACGATTTTTTTACTTGCTGTATCTGATACTTGTATCATTTTTTTATTTTTTATGATAGTAAAATTGTAAATGTAATTTGAAAATCAATGAACTATTTTGAGTTTTTAAACACTAAATAAATAGCTTATTTTGATTTTGTCTAAATAAAGGACAAATATATTACAATTAAATGTTTTTGTCCTATTCCTTCAATGCTTTTTAACTAATAATTGTATAGAAAAAATTGATTTAACATCTTAATAAAGCCGTTCAGATTTCCTAAATTGCAAAAGATTTCAAATCAATAAATCTAAACTATGAAATTATACCCAATAGAATCTGGAAATTTTAAGCTTGACGGAGGCGCAATGTTTGGTGTTGTGCCGAAAACACTTTGGAACAGAACCAATCCAGCCGATGAAAATAATTTGATAGATATTGCCGCAAGGTGCTTACTTATTGAAGATGGTGCGCGACTAATTTTGATTGATACTGGAATGGGGAATAAACAATCAGAGAAATTTTTTAGTTATTATTCGCTTTGGGGAACACATTCTATCGATAAATCATTGGCAAATTATGGATTTCACAGAGATGATATTACGGATGTTTTTATGACGCATTTGCATTTTGACCATTGTGGCGGAAGCGTGCAGTGGAATTCTGACAAAACAGGATATGAAATTGCTTTTAAAAATGCTAAATATTGGACAAATGAAAATCATTGGGAATGGGCAACAAAACCAAATCCTCGTGAAAAAGCCTCTTTTTTGCACGAAAATATTATACCAATTCAAGAAAGCGGTCAATTGAATTTTATTCAAAAACCTGATGGCGATTTCCTTGAAAAATCAGAACTTGGATTTGGCATTTTCTTTGCCGATGGACACACCGAAAAACAGATGATTCCGCACATAAAATTCCAAGATAAAACGATTGTTTTTTGCGGCGATTTATTGGCAACAGCCGGACACGTTCCAATTCCGTATGTTATGGGATACGACACAAGACCATTATTAACAATGGATGAAAAAGCTAAATTTATGAATGCTGCGGCAGATAATAATTACTATTTATTCTTGGAACATGATGCACACAATGAAATAATTACAGTCGAAAAAACCGAAAAAGGAGTTCGATTGAAAGAAAAATTCATTTGCAATGACATCTTAAAATAGTGTTAATCAATATTGTATAATTGAATTTCTTAAAGTATTTTTGACTCGAAAATTAAATAAAACTAACAAAATGAATGTAATCAAATTAACGTATTTATCGCTTATTGCTGCATTAACATTGTCGCTTACAGCAAATGCACAATCTACCGAAAAAGTAGCTGTTGCTAAAAAAGGAAATCTTACTGAAATCCAACTAAAAAGATGGAGCCATCTTGATTTAGACAAGGACAGTATTCCTGGAATGAGCGTTGATAAAGTGTATTCTGAATTGTTAAAAGGTAAAAAAGGCGTTTCTGTAATTGTGGGTATTGTCGATTCTGGTGTGGATATTGAACACGAAGATTTGAAATCTGTGGTTTGGACCAATAAAAAAGAAATCGCTGGAAACGGAATTGACGATGACAAAAATGGTTATATCGATGACATTCACGGTTGGAATTTTCTTGGAAATATCACTAAAGAGAATTTGGAATACGAAAGAATAATCATCAATAAAAATTTAGTTGATGAAGCTACTTATTTAGAAGCAAAAGGACTTAATGATAGTAAAATTGAAGAGGCTACTCAAGCAAAAACTCAAATTGAACGCGCTTTAACAGGGACTACAAAAGCAGATGAAACATTAGTGAAATTGATTGGAAAACCAACATATACTGCCGAAGATTTAGACGCAATAGACTCTAAAGACCCTGAAGTTCTTAAAAGCAAAGCCATTATGAAACAAATGCTTGCGTATGGTTTGAGTGTTGCAGATTTAAAAAAAGAAATTCAAAAAGAATTAGATACCTATATAAAGGTGTTGAGTGGAGACAATTTAAAAACAAATTACAGAAAAGTTTTGGGTGATAATCCAGATGATATTAAGGATGCGAAATATGGAGATAACAACGTTATGGGTCCAGACAAAGAAGAAATTCTTCACGGAACGCATGTTGCAGGAATTGTAGCGCAAGTGAGAAATAACAATATTGGAGGTGACGGAATTGCAAATAATGTTCAAATTCTTTCTGTTCGTGCTGTTCCTGATGGCGATGAATATGATAAAGATATTGCACTTGGAATTCGTTATGCGGTTGATAATGGTGCAAAAGTGATAAACGGAAGTTTTGGAAAAGCTTTTTCACCTCACAAACAATGGGTTTATGATGCTATAAAATATGCAGAATCAAAAGATGTTTTAATAGTTCACGCTGCAGGAAATGACGCAAAAGACATTGATACTGAAAACAATTTTCCTAACGATTCTGATGATAAAAAAACAGAATTTGCAGACAATATGATTACTATTGGCGCCTTGAATTATGAATATGGTACCAATGTAGTTGCCGATTTTTCTAATTATGGAAAATTAAATGTAGATGTATTTGCTCCAGGAGTAAAGATTTATGCTTCAACGCCAAATAACACCTATCAATTTTTACAAGGAACTTCTATGGCATCGCCAAATGTAGCGGGAGTTGCGGCTTTAATTCGTTCATATTATCCAACATTATCTGCAAAACAAGTAAAACATATTTTGATGGATTCTGGAACAGCGATAACTTCAAAAGTAACTGTGGGAGGAGATGAGAAAGATTCTCGTCAATTTTCTGATTTATCAAAATCTGGAAGAATTGTAAATGCTTATAAAGCAATGGTAATGGCCGAAAAAATGACGAAAAAACCGAATCCAAAAAAAATAAAAGGATAAATTTAGAAAAACATATTAATAAGCTTGCAGGAATTTTATACATTTCGGCAGGCTTATTCCTTTTTTTAAACTATCTGAACAACTTCAATTTCTAAATACCTATGAAAAAATTCTTTATATTTT
>CANINJ010000277.1 GCA_947468985.1 Bacteroidota bacterium | reverse complement strand
TGCGTGGGCTAAATGCGTTTTACCCATTCCAACACCTCCAAAAATTAATAATGGATTAAATGATGTTCCACCTGGTTTATTAGCCACAGCCATTCCTGCAGAACGAGCAAGTCTGTTGGAATCTCCTTCTAAAAAGTTGTCAAAACTATAATTTGCATTTAACTGCGATTCTATTTTTAAGTTTCTAATACCAGGAATTACAAATGGATTTTTTAATTCTGGATTTAAGTTTTTAAATGGCGCATCCACTTCTTGAGTTTTCATAGGACTTCTATGAGCGCTCGGCAATTGTTCCATAAATGGTTGTTTGTTGCCATAAGTGTTCTCCATTTTAATTTTATAGAGTAACTTTGCGTTTTTTCCAAGTTCTTTGGTTAGTGCAACTTTTAATAATTTTACATAGTGTTCTTCTAACCATTCGTAGAAAAATTTACTCGGAACTTGAATATACAGAGCATTATCAGTTAATTCTACTGATTTAATTGGTTCAAACCAAGTCTTAAAAGCTTGATCTTGAATATTGTCTTTAATGAATAATAGACAATTTTCCCAGACTGATTGCGCAGTTTTGCTCATAGTATTAGAAAAGTTAAAATTTTTAAAATAGTTACCAAAAAAAAAACGATTAAGGGATTGGTTTTTTCGGATTACAAATATGTGATAATAAATCGTTAAAAAAAAATTATTTTTGATTAATTTATTTAAAATTTTTGTCGTATACAATAAGGTTCAAATTTTTAATATTATACTAAATAAATAAAATGCATAAACATCAAATTAAAGTTCGCGTCCGCTATTCAGAAACAGACCAAATGGGAGTCGTTTATCATGGTAATTATATTCCGTATTTTGAAATAGGAAGAGTGGAATGGCTTAGAAACAAAGGAGTTTCCTATAAAATAATGGAAGAAAGTGGCGTGGCACTTCCTATTGTTTCTATGAATATCAATTATAAAAAACCTGCCCGTTACGATGAATTATTAACAGTAACTACGGCTTTTAAAAGCCAAACTTCAGTAAAAGTTGAATTTGATTGCGAAATTCATAATGAGAAAAATGAATTGTTAACAACTGCTCATTTTATCTTGGTTTTTGTAGATTTATTAACAGGAAAACCAATCCAACCACCTCACTATATTAAAGATATTTTAGTATAGTTAAAGTATTCACAACGAAATCACAATTTTTTTAGGGAAACTTCAAAAAAAGTTTCAAAAATGTCGGATATTTCTTCGGCATTTTTTTTGCGAGTGGTGATTTCAATTTCACAATTTAATTCCATTTTTTGAGAAATCACATTTAGTTTTTTTTCTTTGACAATCCGCATTACTTTGTTAATGTTTTTATAATCAAAAGTAATTTTGAAACGAACATCAATTGTTTTTTCAATGATTGTTGACTCTTCTAAAGCCATTTGAGCCGTTATTTTATAAGCAGATATCAAGCCTCCAACTCCTAATTTTGTTCCTCCAAAAAAGCGAACAACTACAATTAATATATTAGTAAGTTCATATGATTGTATTTGTCCGTAAATCGGCATTCCCGCACTATTACTAGGTTCACCATCGTCATTTGCTCGAAATTCAATTTTTTCTGTCCCAATTTGATACGCGTAGCAAAAATGAACAGCTCCAAAATGCTGTTTTTTTAAATACTCTAAATGCGTTTTTATTTCTTCTTGGGAACTTACCGGAAAGGCATATCCGAAAAATTTACTGCTTTTTTCTTTGAATAAAATTTCTTCTGAAGGATTTGCAATGGTTTTATAAGTGTCTTTTAATTCCAATTGCTTTCTAAATTATTTTATTGGCAAATAAATCAATAACATCTTCTTCGCCTTTTTGCAAATGCCAAACTTGAAGTCCTAATTTTTCAGCACTTTCAATATTTTCAAGATTGTCATCTACGAATAAAGTATTTTTTGGTAATAAATTATGTTCTTTGATTACAAATTCAAAAATTGCTGTTTCGGGTTTTCGCATTCCTAATTCATATGAAAAATATACTTTTTCAAAACATTGGTAGAAATCTCTGTAAAATGAAATCCCTGCTTTGTGTTGGAATCGTTCGATGTGAATAGAATCTGTATTGCTCAATAAAAAAAGTTTGTGCTTTTGAGCTAACATTTGAAGGAATTCAAGTCGATACAAAGGGAAGTCTAATAATACTGCATTCCAAGCTTCTCGAATTTGATGTATTGATGCATTAGGAATGTAGTTTTGAAACCCAAGGATGAATTCCGTTTCTGAAATTTTACCTTTTTCAAAGTCTAAATTTAAGGCTTCTAAATTCGAATTCCATTCTTTTAATCCGAGTTTTTTCAATGCCAAAGGAGTTGCTTCTTTATCAAGGTTGATAAAAATATCTCCAAAATCAAAAATAATAGTATCAATCATAGTTTCGAAAATTTAATAGTGTATCGTTCTTGATAGTAATTTTTATACTATTTTTCGCACTCAAAACAGGAGCTTTTGTTCCGTTTTCTAAATAAATTTCTCCTTGAAAAACTCTTGCTTCGTCCCAAAGATTTTTGTCTATAAAGGATTGTATCGTATGTCTTCCGCCTTCAATAATTACCGATTGAATTTGATTTTCATATAAAATAGAGATGATTTGCTCGGTACTATTTTTATCAAAATCAATTTTTATAATTTTTATATTTTCTAATTCTGAATGAAAATCTAAGTTTGAAAACACGATTGTTTGTGCTTGATTATCAAAGATATGATTTTCTTTTGAGATATTATTATTTCTGTCGATAACAATTCGAATAGGATTTTTACCAACCCAATCCCGAACGGTTAAAGTTGGGTTGTCATCAATAATTGTTTGCGTTCCCACAAGAATTGCTTGTTCTTCACTTCTCCATTTGTGAACCAATTGGCGCGAAAATTCATTCGTAATCCATACCGGTTTTTGTTCTGATTTAACTTCGGGACTAATAAATCCATCGCTACTTTCAGCCCATTTTAAAATTATAAACGGACGCTTTTTTTGATGAAATGTAAAAAAACGTTTGTTCAGTTCATTGCATTCGTCTTCAAGAACTCCAATTGTTACATT
>CANINJ010000276.1 GCA_947468985.1 Bacteroidota bacterium | reverse complement strand
CCATTACCTTTTATGGTTGCATCTTGGCAAAAAGCAAGTAGCAATCCGTCAAAATCTTGAACATATTGCAATCCTATTTTCAGCAGATTGGCATTGTCAGTATTTTTATTGTAATCCCCAAAAGCAACTGCTCCCGCATTTTTCATATCGAATAATTCCGCCATATCTTTTCCTTCGCTTTCTTTTGTGAAAGCACCAATTGGAAATAATTCGGTTGCAAAACCCGTGGCTTTGTTTTTTACGAAATTGATTTGCGATTGGTTGTCAATTATTGGGTAGGAATTGGGTTGCAAAGCAATTGCAGTAAAACCACTTTTCGCAGCAACATTTAGTCCGTTGGCAATGGTTTCTCGATCTTCAAAACCTGGTTCTCCAAACGAAACACTACTGTCAAACCAGCCTTCAGAAAGATGAAGGTTTTCAAGTTGTATTTCTTCAAAACCAGTTTCTTTGGGTAAATTAGTTCCAATTTTTTCAATAGTTCCTTCGTTAATTTTTACATCCACAATTTGGTTGTGAAAAGGACTTTTTGAGTCAATAATTCTCGCTTCTCGGATGATTAGTTTCATTTTACAAATTTTTGAATTATTACTTCTAAAGCTAAAAATAATAGGGTTAATAGAACAAACAATTTCCAAATTTCATTATTACTTCGGTCTGAAAGTAAGCTGTTAAATACAATATCAACCGAGTTTACAACTTTGTAATCGGATAATAAATTGCTATTGGCTAAAGCTAAATTTCCTTCAGATCGATTGTAGTTAAAACTGATATTTCGTACAAAATCATCTTGTTTGTAAACTCCAAAATTCCCTGCAACAGTTGGAAAATCATTGAATAAAAGTTTGACTTTGTTATTCAAGATTTGTTGAATTGGAATGAATTTTTCGGATACGTTTTTCACATTAATAATTTCGTCTTTTGATAAACTGGTTGCGACTAAAAAAGGTTGGTTTTCACCAATTGTTATCGCATTTACGCCTGTTTTCTGTACGTTTTGTGCCATATTATAGAATATCGGAACAATCAACGGCGAATTCTGAAAATTAGAATTTACTTTATTTATAGGTGCCGAAAACACATAAACATCCGAAATTTGGTTTTGCAAAGCGGTTAAAAATACACTCTGATCTTCAAAACTCAAAATGGGTGGATTTGGACTTGTTATTCCAAAAGACTGTTTCGTATTTGGATACTGAAAATTGACTATTTTTTTCTCAAACACCGATTGGAACAAGGGATGTTGAAAGGCAATTTTGGTAATTAATTTATTGGTATTTTGCAAAGCGCCAAATTGGATTTGTCCGAAAGTTCCCAAAAATCGATTCAAATCGGAAGTTGTATTTACATTGGAAGGAATTACAACCAAATTACCGCCTTTTTCAACAAATGATTTTAGGTTGGTTTCCAAAGCTTGCGGTATTTTTTCTACTTCGTTCAACACAATCACATCTTGCTTTTCAATGGCATTATAATCCAAAGTTTCAATAGTTGAATTGGAATAATTAAATTCCGAAACGGTATAAATCCGTGATAAGAAACTGCTTTTTTCTGCTTTTCCAATACTAATTACATTGGTTTTTTCTGGTTTTGAAATGCTGAAATAGAAGGTATTATCATACGATAAACTGGCGTCATTTATAGAAACATAACCGTTAAAATCCTTTTTTGGAATCGTAAAATTGATGGTATTTTCTTGGGTTTCAAATTTCACTAAGGTTTTAGCAATGAGCTTATTTTCATTGTACAATGCAATTGGAATAGCATTTTTTTGTTCGCCGTAAGAAGTCAATTTTACGCCAATTTCATAAAAATCATTCAAGTTTTGTTGGATAAAAACACTGTCAATTGAAATATTATTTTTCTGTTCCGCTTCAGGATTTATAAAATAAGTATTGAAATTGGAATCGATGCTTTTCAATTGTTTTTGTTCCAATCCAACTGCATCTGTTATAATAATTACGTCTTTGTTGAACGGCGTTTTGCGAGACTTTATTTTTGCCATTGCACTTTCAAGTTGAAACGGCAAAGCACTATACGTAAGGTTTTGAACTTCTTTTTGAATCGATTTTATATCGGTATTCCAAAACGTTTCCGAATTGGTAATCAATGAAAAAGTCTGTTTTTCTGGGGTGTTTTCTAATAATTCCTGAACCGCACGTTTCAAAAGTTCGCCTTTTTTACCTTTTGCCTGCATCGAAAACGAATTGTCTAAAACAATATACATTTCATTGGTAGCATTTTTCTTGTCTTTGGCTTGGAAAAAAGGTTGTGAAAAGGCTATGATTATTGATGCCAACAACAACATTCGCGTAATTAAAAGCAACCATTTTTTGATTTTTGAACTCTTTCGAGTTTGAATTGAAAGTTCTTTAAGGAAGCGAACATTCGTAAAATATTCTTTTTTGAAACGTCTTAATTGGAACAAATGAACCAAAATTGGAATTACCAATAATAGAAGGAAATAGAGTATTTCTGGATGTTTAAATTGCATTCTAATTAGCGTTTGTCAAAAATAGCAATCAATTATCAATTAGCAAGTATCAAACAAGAATTATTTCTTGTCTTTGCGTTTTTTATCTCTCGTTTTAAGCATATTTCTATTCACAGAACCCGAAATTTTCTTTTTCGTTTTTGATGGCCCACCGAGATTTACTTTTTTATTCTTTTTTGATTTCTCGTGAAATGCACCATCACCGTCTAATTTCGGTTTTTTAAGCAAAAACTTAATCGGTTGTTTGTCCTTTTCAGGCTCAATTAGTTTCAAAGAAATTTCAACAACTTCTGGAAATTCAACAACTTCTAGTTCTTGTCCCATTAATTCTTCAACTTCAGATTTTAAGTCTTCTTCACGTGGCGTAATAAAACTTATTGCAGTTCCAGTAGCGTCTGCACGTCCTGTACGCCCAATTCGGTGCATGTACAATTCGGGCATTTCTGGTGCTTCAAAGTTGATAACGTGAGAAATATTGGAAATATCCAAACCTCTCGCCATAATATCGGTGGTTATAATTCCTCTCAAATTTCCTTCTTGAAACGAAGCCATCGTACTCAAACGATAATTCTGT
>CANINJ010000275.1 GCA_947468985.1 Bacteroidota bacterium | reverse complement strand
CTTTCAATAATTGATTTAGCAACGAAAAAATAAAAATTCGTAGCAACTATATCGATATATTTTTCTAATTTTTAATGATTATAAATAACGCTTGCTTTGGGAGTTTGTCAAGCTATTTTAATTTGTCGGATAATTCTATGACAGAATTTGTTATTTCGACAAAATATTTGGGGATGATCCAAAAAAAAACGTTCCGAAATGATCCGGAACGTTTACACTTTAGGTAACAAAAATATATATATTTTTAGTCTTCAAGAACTGCAACTTGTGCAGCAACTTTACCTTTTCTACCTTCTTCTTCTTCGTAACTTACTCTGTCACCTTCGCGTAATTCTTCCGCTCTGATTCCTGAAGCATGCACAAAAATGTCTTTTCCTGTTTCTTCGTCTGTAATGAATCCGTAACCTTTTGATTCATTGAAAAATTTAACTGTACCTGTACGCATTGTAAAAATAATAATAATTTATAATGAGACAAATGTAAACTTTATTGTAATACGAAAATCATTTGTGAGTGTTTTTTTTGCAAAAATATTGATATTCAACGTTTTCTAGCACATTTCATCGATGAATTACACACTATCTAATTTTAAATGCAGCTCGTTTCAACCATTTTTAATCAAAATTTACAGCGCAACAATTCTCCTTATATAAAACTGACGGAAAAACTTTCCCAAAATTCAATTCCCACGAAAGTTGATGAATTTCAAAATTAGAACAGTTTTATTGTAGCAAGAGTTTTCTGATTTCGTTTGCTATATTTTCTAAATTTCTTTTTTCATTTCCCGTCGATACAAATTTAATTATACCGTTTTGGTCAATTAAAAAGTTTTTAGGAATAGATTTTGTTGCATATTCATTCCATATATTTTTATCTGGATCAATTCCAAAGTTAAAATCGATGCCGTCTTTTTTTAATTTCTGCACTCTTTCAATAACCTTTTCTTTTGTCTCGCCAATTGAAATCGCTAAAAACACAAAATCATTATTTTTAAATGGCTCAATAATTTTTGAAGGAATATCATAAAACTCCATTAAGCAAGGGCTACACCAAGTTGCCCAAAAATTCACAAGTACAATTTTGCCTTTTAAATCAGACAGTTTCACTTCAGTTCCATCTATAAGTTTTAGCACGAAATCTTTTGCTTTGTCATTAATATTCAAAATATATTCAACTTCTTTTTTAACATTTTGTTCCGCTACAACTTTAGATTTTTCTGTTTTTAAATTTTCTATTTTTTCTTTTTCAGTATAAAGTGTAACCGTAATTATAAATTCCTTTTCTCCTATTATTTCTCCAAATTTTTCTGCTAACTGATTTCTTTCTTTTTCTTTAACACCTTTATTCATTGTTTTAAGATACCCTTCGTTGGCATATTTTTCAAGTTGTTCCATTGAACCAATTTCGTTTTCAATTACTATAACATATTCAGGTTTTTTAGCAACCTTAGCTTGCCCATAAAAAGAGTGCGTAATTATTAGAAGAGTAAAACAAAGTGTTTTTTTCATATGATTATTGATTTTATTTCTTTTGTTCTTTTAAAAAGTAATCTGTAAAAATCGTTTAGGCATGAATAACAGTTGCAAACGAAAGGATTCATACGTTAGCGGGTAGTTCTTATTTGGTTATAGTTTTTAATTTAGTTTTTTGTAAAAATGCAATTAAGTCGTCAGCCGAATTTACCACTTTTTGAATTACACCATTTTTGTCAACAAAAAGATGCGTTGGATACTGTTGAACTCCCAAGGACTGTGACATATATTTATCCGAATTTGGTACAACAGCATAATTAAACGGCTTTTTTTTAAGAAAATCAATTAAATCATATTTGTTATCACTTGCTAAGCTTAGGAATATTATATTTTTATCTTTATTATTCTTATTCACTAATTCATTTAATTCTGGAAATTCTTGCACACAAACTTTACAATGGATAAACCAACACTTTAGAATAATAATTTTTCCTTTTGTGGTTGCCCCGTTATAGATATTTCCATTCAAATCAGTAAAATTAAAATTAGGCAGTTTCTTACCTTCCATTTTATAATTTGAAATCTCTGATGAAGCTGATTGGATAATTATCGATGCAATGTCGGAATGTTTGCTATTAAGTTTAAATAATTTATAAGTCGGAATATTGTTTTCTATAGCTGTTTTTAAAGATAAAAAGTTGCCTGTAATTAGCTTATTCAAAAATTGAGTCTTATTTAAAACTGTAGAATTTGTGTTTAATGCAATAAAGTCTTGGGCTAAATGAATATTATAGTAATCGTAATTATACCATGTCATAAAATCCTTTAAGATATCTTCAGGTTTGGTGTCATATGAAATGACTTCAGGCGAGGTATCATGGTTTTTGCTTTTTAACTCTGGTTTTATTTTTTTTTGGGTTTGATTACTACTGTTATTACACGATGATGTGAACACTAGAGCGACTAAAATTAATGTCTTAACAATTATTTTCATTTTATAATTTTATATAAGGTCTAGATCGCGAATTACAAATAATTATTTGCTACTTTAATTCAGTTGGGGGTTTGGCAACTTCGATAGCTTGGATTTACAATACGTACCCATAATATTCTCTACAATGAATTTGTATTTTGTAAATGTAACCTTTATTATTCAAAAAAGGGATTGCTAGTTTTTTATTTTAAAAACCAAAAATTCAAAACAAGAAAATGACTAATCCATTAGCCCCGATTAAGGCGGTATCCTCGCAGCGAAGCGAAGAGATATAGCCGAAAGCGGGAATTGCAATTGCAAATAGTAAAGGGCAATTCGCTCCAAAAGAAAGAGAAGTTTTTATAAAAAATAAAATCCGCAAAATGTTCTAGTTGATGAAAGAACACTTTGCGGATTTGGGAATTGTATGTGGTTTTATTTTAAATCCAATTGGATGTGCAGCTCGTTTAACTGCGTTTCATCGATTATGGACGGCGCATCAATCATTACATCGCGACCAGAATTGTTTTTTGGGAAGGCGATAAAATCTCGGATGGTTTCTTGTCCGCCCAAAATGGCAACCAATCTGTCCAATCCAAACGCCAATCCGCCGTGTGGGGGCGCG
>CANINJ010000274.1 GCA_947468985.1 Bacteroidota bacterium | reverse complement strand
CTCTTTTTCGGCAAGAAAAACTAACTTTTTTCATTCCGGGCTTTTCACTAAAATCGGGGCTAACCTCACGATTTGAATCACATTTACAGTAGTAGTAAAAAGGATTACAATTGGATTTCAACAATGTATTTCAACCTAATTTTATACTTTTAAATAATCAAAAGCACAATATTTAAAAAAATCATATACTTTTGTCGCAGAAAATATATAATCCAATGGCAAAGAATTTAGTAATCGTCGAATCTCCTGCAAAGGCAAAAACAATCGAGAAGTTTTTAGGAAGTGATTTTCAAGTAGAATCTAGCTACGGTCATATTGCCGATTTACCTTCAAAAGAAATTGGCGTAGATGTAGAAAATGGTTTCAAACCGAAATACGAAGTTTCTGCCGATAAAAAAGCACTAGTTTCTAAACTTAGAACTTTAGCGAAAAATGCCGACATGGTTT
Organism: Bacteroidota bacterium; assembly: GCA_947468985.1. Classification (GTDB taxonomy): domain Bacteria; phylum Bacteroidota; class Bacteroidia; order Flavobacteriales; family Flavobacteriaceae; genus Flavobacterium. Next base: position 2,635 of record CANINJ010000274.1, on the reverse strand, counting down.
GGTTAGCAAGTGATGAGGATCGCGAGGGAGAAGCTATTTCTTGGCATCTTGCCGAAGAACTAAAATTGGATAAAAATAAAACAAAGCGAATTGTATTTCACGAAATCACTAAAACTGCGATTTTAAAAGCCATTGAAAATCCACGTGAAATAGATTATAATTTAGTAAACGCACAACAAGCCCGAAGAGTTTTAGACCGATTAGTAGGATATGAATTGTCGCCAGTGCTTTGGAGAAAAATCAAAGGTGGGCTTTCTGCAGGACGTGTTCAATCAGTTTCGGTACGTTTAATAGTTGAAAGAGAAAGAGAAATTCAAAATTTCAAGGCCGTTGCAACCTATTCTATTGTAGCAGAATTTACAAATGAAGCAGGAAAAGCTTTCAAAGCTAAATTGCCAAAAAATTACAATACTAAAAAAGAGGCCGAAGATTTTTTAAATAAAAACATAGGTTCTATATATAAGGTAGCAGATTTAGAAACTAAACCTACTAAAAAGTCACCAACAGGACCATTTACAACTTCAACTTTGCAACAAGAAGCAGCGAGAAAATTGTATTTACCGGTTGGAATTACAATGCAATTGGCACAACGATTATACGAAGCAGGACTCATAACTTATATGAGAACGGATAGTGTAAACTTGTCTAAAGATGCAATGGATGCCGCACAAGCTGAAATAATAAAATCGTATGGTGCTGAATTTTCAAAACCACGAACATTTGTCAATAAAAGTAAAGGTGCTCAAGAAGCTCACGAGGCGATTCGACCAACGGATATGTCTCGACACACCGTGAACATTGACAGAGACCAAGCAAAATTGTATGATTTAATTTGGAAAAGAACGTTGGCTTCTCAAATGAGCGATGCCAAATTAGAACGTACCAACGTAAAAATTGAAGCAAACAATCATAGCGAAATATTTTCAGCTTCAGGAGAAGTTTTGCTTTTTGAAGGATTCCTAAAAGTGTACCTTGAAGGTCACGATGATGATGAAGAAGAGCAAGAAGGAATGTTGCCGGCAATGAAAGTCAACGAAAAATTACAAAACAATTATATTACTGCAACCGAAAGATATTCGAGAGCGGCAGCAAGATATACAGAAGCTTCTTTGGTAAAAAAATTAGAAGAACTTGGAATTGGTCGACCATCAACATATGCACCAACAATTTCTACAATCATCAACAGAAATTATGTTGAAAAAGGAAATCTAGACGGTCAAGAACGTAATTATACGCAGTTGATTTTGCAATCAGGAAAAGTTGGCGAGAAGTTATTAAAAGAAAATACTGGTTCTGATAAAGGAAAATTAGTTCCTACAGATATTGGAACGATTGTTACGGATTTCTTAGTTAAGAATTTCGGAAACATATTAGATTATAATTTCACTGCAAAAGTGGAACAAGATTTTGATGAAATTGCAGAAGGAAATGTCGATTGGACAAAAATGATGCAGGAATTCTATGATAAATTTCATCCTACTGTAAAAGAAGTTGAAGCACACGCAGAAAGAGAAAGCGGCGAACGAATTCTTGGGATTCATCCAGAAAGCGGTAAGCCAGTTTCTGTTCGTTTAGGAAAATTTGGTCCAATGGCTCAAATTGGTGCTCCCGACGATGAAGATAAAAAGTTCGCAAGCTTAATGGCGGATCAAAATATTGGAAATATATCATTAGAAGACGTACTTAAATTATTCTTACTTCCAAAAAATTTGGGAACGTATAAAGGAGAAGAAGTTGAAGTAAGTAATGGCCGTTACGGTCCTTATATTCGTCACGGAGCAGCATTTGTTTCTTTGCCAAAAGGCGAAAATCCAATTGACGTTACCATCACAAGAGCTCAGGAATTAATTGACGAAAAAGCTTTAGCCGACGCGCCAATAGCTGTTTATAAAGGAGAAGGCGTTCAAAAAGGAACGGGTCGTTTTGGTCCTTTTATAAAATGGGATGGTGTTTTCATTAATGTAAGTAAGAAATATAATTTCGATAATTTATCACAAACAGACATTGAGGAATTGATTGAAGATAAATTACAAAAGAACATCGATAAAGTTTTGCATAACTGGAAAGAAGAAGGAATTCTTGTTGAAAAAGCCCGTTGGGGACGATCGGTTATTACAAAAGGAAAACTTAAAATCGAATTGAGTAAAGATGTTGATGCTGCTAATTTGACTTTAGCGGAAGTACAAGAAATCATAGCTAAGAAAACACCTGCTAAGAAAACCCCTGCTAAAAAAGCAACAGCAACTAAAAAACCAGCGGCCAAAAAACCAGTTGCTAAGAAAGCAGTTGCAAAAAAGAAATAAGAAATGGAATTTGATTTTTTAAAACCTATAAACGAAGAAGTTCTAAATTTAATTAGCGGTTTGTCTTCCCAGCATTTGGGGAGTAAAATGGTGCTGCATACTAAGGAACAATTTCCGGATTTAAATAAAATTAAAATCGCATTAATTGGTGTTTTAGATAATCGTGGTGATTCAAAAGCCATTTCTGATGTTGATATAAATCCCATTAGAAAAGAATTATATTCGCTTTATCCAGGAAATTGGGAAGCTTCAATTGCTGATTTAGGAGATATTGAAGCGGGAAATTCTATTGAAGACACTTATTTTGCTTTAAAAAAAGTAGTGTCAATTTT
>CANINJ010000273.1 GCA_947468985.1 Bacteroidota bacterium | reverse complement strand
TTTTCTATTACATTAATTGGAGTTCATTGGTCAATGTGTTCTGTTTTAGGATGCTCCATATTAGCATTAATAGCTTTAAGCCAAATTAGTACAAAACCAATCCTAAATCCTAAAATTGGGGAACCGATTATGCAAAGTTTGAAAGAAGGAGTAAAATTTGTTTACAATAATAAAACTATTTTAGGCGCTTTATCGTTAGATATGGTGGCGGTTCTTTTTGGAGGAGCAGTGGCGCTTTTGCCAATATATGCTCAAGATATTTTGAAAGTTGGTCCTGAGGGATTCGGAGTTTTACGTGCCGCACCCGCTTTAGGAGCATTTATAATTATGTTTATTTCGGCATATGTTCCATTGAATAAAAACGCAGGAATGAAGCTGTTGTTTTCGATTTTTGCTTTTGGAATTTGCATAATTGTATTCGGAATTTCTACAATATTTTGGATTTCGGTAATTGCATTGTTTTTAAGTGGTGTTGTAGATGGAATTTCGGTTGTTATTCGTCAAACGATTTTACAATTAAAAACCCCTGATCACATGCGAGGGCGTGTTGCAGCAGTGAATTCTATTTTTGTAGGATCTTCCAATGAACTTGGTGCTTTTGAAAGCGGATTGACCGCAAAATTAATGGGAACAGTAACTTCTGTAGTTTTTGGTGGAACAATGACGCTAATTATTGTGTTGTTCACAGGTTTTGCATCACCAACATTCAGAAAATTAGACTTGCAAAAAGACATTGACGAACACGAGAAATAAGTTTAATTTTCAAACTTCTTAATTTCAAAATTTTCTCCATCAAAAACGCCATACGTAAAATAGCCAATCCAATCCCCTAAATTCACATATTCAGCATTTTCCCCCACGGATATTTTCATAGGTAAATGCCGGTGCCCAAAAATAAAATAATTGTAGTGTTTTGTTTCCAATTTTCTTTTAGCATAAAGAACTAACCATTCATTTTCTTCGCCAAGAAATTTCACGTCTTCATCACCAGATATCAGTTTGTTTTTTACAGATAAATATTGGGCTAATTTTACACCAATATCAGGATGAAGCCAGCGAAATAAAGCTTTTGAAAAAGGATTTGTAAAAACTCGTTTCATTCTTTTATACCCATTATCGCCGGGGCCTTTTCCATCGCCATGACCAATTAAGAAAGTTTTATTGCCAAAAGTAAATTCTTTATTGTCGTGATAAACAGGGATATTAAGTTCCTTCTGAAAATAATCACGCATCCACAAATCATGGTTTCCTACAAAGAAATAAATTGGAATTCCACTGTCGCGAATTTCGGCTAATTTTCCTAAAACTCGAACAAATCCCTTTGGGACTACGGTTTTATATTCAAACCAAAAATCGAATAAATCCCCTAATAAAAAAATGGCTTCCGCATCAACTTTAATTTCATCAAGCCAAGTCACAAATTTTTGTTCTCTTGGAAAACTCAATTCAGGTGTAGGCGCACCAAAATGTTGGTCGGAGGCAAAGTAAATTTTTTTATTTGAAGGCTGTTGCATGTTGCGAATTAAAAATCAAAGATATGAAATGCAAAACATTTATGGTTATTTGTTTTAAAAATATGTTTTTCTGGTTTATTAATGATTGATTAAAAAAGCCAATTAAATTTTTTTTTTCAACAATGTTCTGCTTTATTTTTGGAATATTACCTAATAAAAGAAATGGGCTCGATTAATCGAGCCCATTATTAATTAATATAAATCAAAGATTTACTTTACAATCAAAAACTCTGAGCGTCTATTTTGTGCATACTCTTCTTCTGTACAATTTTCTTTGCAATCTACTTTTGGCTCACTTTCACCATATCCTTTTCCAGATATTCTAGCTACATCAACACCTTTTGAAATTACATATTGAACAGTAGCTTTAGCTCTTTTATCAGATAAATTCATATTGTATTTATCACTTCCTCTATTATCTGTATGAGATTTTGAAAAGATGATTAGCTTATCATTGCTTTTCATGACTTGAACCAATTTGTCTAGCTCAAAAGCTCCTTCTTGAGTAATGTTACTTTTATTATATTCAAAAAATATTGGGTTTAACACAATCTCAGTTGGCTTAATAATAATTTCTATTGGGTTTAAAGGTGCCGGAACATTAAGTTTCCCTCCTTTGTTTTTTGCAATAGCAAACACTCCGCTTTCAAAACCATCTTTAGTTACTTGAAGGCTATATTCTTTGTTACATTCTAAAACATATTCAACATTCCCATTAACATCAGAGGCTTTTGTTTCAATTATGTTTTTTTGGTCATCTAATATTGCAACACTTGCACCTTCTAGTATTTGTCCAGAAATGGCGTTTGTAACAACAACTGTTGATTCAACACTACAAACAGGGATTGCAATATAAATATCATCCGAACCTGCTCTATTGCTAGAAAAGAAACCTATATTATGTTTTGTATTAAATGAAAATGAAAAGTCATCTTTCTCACTATTTACTGGTTTTCCAACATTTTGAGCTTCTTCAGATTTATTCAAATTTATCGAAAACACATCCAAGCCTCCAAGCCCTTGTCTTGCACTTGATGAAAAATAAAGCACATTATCATCCGTAATTGAAGGGAATTGTTCATTGCCTTCTGTATTAACTTTTGGTCCTAAATTTTCTGGGGTTCCATAAACATCGCCTTCTTTTATCTCTACTTTCCAAATATCATTTCCACCAATACCTCCTGGCATATTCGAATTAAAGTACAGTGTTTTACCATCTTTACTAATGCTTGGATTGCTCACAGAATAAGTCTTGCTATTAAAAGGCAATTGGGCAATGTTACTCCATTTATCATTAGCTTTTTTAGCTTTATAAAGATACATCTGACTAAATTTGGTGTTAATCCCTTTGTCATTTTCAAAATCTTTAAGCACGCGACTATCTCTAGAAAAATAAATAGTTTTTCCATCGCTACTAACCGCTGCAGGGCCATCATGCCAAACAGTATTTAAATCTAGAACCTCATTTGCTGGGCTAAATGCACCATCTTCATTATAAATAGATTGATATAAATCTAAATATGGTTCATCATTCCAACCGGCTGTTTTTCTTGATTTTCTTCTTGCGCTAGAAAAGTA
>CANINJ010000272.1 GCA_947468985.1 Bacteroidota bacterium | reverse complement strand
ATATAGATTCCTATGACAAGTGCAATAACGAATGCTGCTAATACTAAAAGAGTTTGTGACATGGTGTATGATTTTTATAAATGTAAAAATAAACAATACTATTCTATTTAAAATTTTAAATAAAGATAATTTGAAAAATGTATTTTTACGCCTTATTATATTCAAGTTATGCACCAACATTTTATTCTTCATAAACCGTATGGTTTTTTGAGTCAATTTATATACGAATTAAAAAGGAAGAAAAAACTTTTGGGTGAATTGTATAATTTTCCTGAAGGGACTATGGCAATTGGGCGTTTGGATGAAGATTCTGAAGGTTTGTTGCTATTGACAACCGATGGAAAAGTGAGTGAACAGATTCGCAGCAAAAAAGTAGATAAAGAATATTATGTTCAAGTAGATGGAATTATCACTCTTGAAGCGATTGAAAAATTGCAAAATGGTGTTGAAATTGGTTTTAAAGGAACAAAATATACGACCAAACCTTGCAAATCCTTTTTGGTTTCTGAAATTCCGAATTTTGGGGAACGAGGAAAAAAAATACGTGATGAACGCCACGGACCAACTTCTTGGGCTTCGATAACTGTTAATGAAGGGAAATTTCGTCAAGTTAGAAAAATGACAGCAGCAGTTGGATTTCCTACTTTGCGATTGGTACGCATCCGAATAGGAAACGTACATTTGAACGAATTAAAAGCGGGTGAAGTTATTGAAGTTTCTGATTTCAATTAAAAGGATTAATAAGTATCAGTGGACTTGAAATCTGTAGGTTGGATTTGCAGTCTAAAAATCCGAAAGGTAAATCAATCGGTGAAAATTAGCCACAGATTCACAGATTAAAAATGATTTAAAATCTGTGAATCTGTGGCTAAAAAAAGCATTTTTAAAAATTTAAATAAAACGTTTTTAAAGTGCATAGTATTAAACTATTTTTGAGAAGAAAAATTACCGAATAAACAAATTAACTATGTTGAACATCGTTTTAGTAGAGCCAGAAATCCCAAATAATACAGGAAATATAGGTAGATTGTGTGTTGGAACTGGAAATAGATTGCATCTTATTCATCCATTTGGATTTCAAATTACTGATAAAAATTTGAAACGTTCTGGTTTGGATTATTGGGTGCATTTGGATTGGAAAGAATATCAAAATACGGAAGAATGGATTGCCCAAATTCCAGATCTTTCTCGGGTGTTTTTATTCAGTTCACATGCTGAAAAATCGTATTTAGCAGAAAATTTTCAGGATGGTGATTGGTTGGTTTTCGGAAAAGAAAGTGTGGGTTTAAGTGAATTGGTATTGAGTCAATTTCAGAATCATTTATCGATTCCAATTTCCCCTTTGGTACGAAGTTATAATCTTGCCAATTCAGTAGCATTTGCAATTGGCGAAGCAAAAAGACAGATAGAAATTAAATAGATAGTTTTGTGAAATTTATATTAACGAATAACAAACTTCCCTTTTTCGCTATCAAAAGCAATATGTTCATCTTTGAATAAAGTATCAAAATTACCTTTCATAATAAAATTACAAGGTTGATCTTGAACCACTGTTTCGGGAGTCATAATAATCATTTCGTCGCTAATTTGTATTGCCATATCAATATCGTGCGTCGAAAAAAGAATGCATTTTTGGGTTTCATGGGCTAATTTTTTCAAGAGTTTAAAAAGCGCTACTTTATGCAATAAATCCAAATGCGTTGTAGGTTCATCCAAAATTATCAAAGGCGTATCTTGTGCCAAAGCCCTTGCAACCAATACGTTTTGGAGTTGACCATCGCTAATTTCGTAATGCTTTTTATCTGCCAAAGAAGTGATTTGTGTGAGTTCCATCGCTTCATTGATTTTCTCAATATCAATATCGGTTAACGTTCCAATCCAATTTGTATAAGGCTGTCTTCCTAAGGCAATAATCTCAAAAACGGTTAAATTGCTCGGAGGTAATTTTTCGGTTAAAACAATGCTTAGATATTGTGCAAATGAAAGTGAATCAAATTCAGAAATGCTTTTTCCATTCAAAAAAACGTCGCCTGAAATTGGGTTTTGAATTCCTGTGAGTGTTCGTAAAAGCGTTGATTTTCCTATTCCATTGGCACCAATTAAAGCTATTAATTTGCCTTTTTCTAATGACAGATTAATTGCAGATGCAATCGTGTTTACATCATTTTTAGTAGCATATCCAATGCTTAATTGAGAAGTGGTGAGAATGTTGTTTTTAGTAGTCATTTATTTTAAATAGCAACTTCAAAAGTACACATTGTGCTTTAAATAATAGAATATTTATTTCTTTTTCAAGATTTTATATTCTTCATAACATTCGCTAATGGCATCCATAATTTGCAAATCGTTTGCCGTTCTTATGAATGATTCCGAGTAATTGCAACGTTCTAAAATTTCAGGAATTTCTTTTTTGTCAATTCCAAGAAGCACAGAAATGGTTTCTCTGTCAAATTTTGAAGCCAATAAATTCCGAACTGTTTCGTCCTTTTTCAAGCTTTTCAAACGTTTTAACTCTTTTGGTTTTTTTCCAAAGAAATTATAAAGCATATCGGCAGGATTAAATATAGAACCCATCACTTTACTGAAGGCACCTGGGGAATATTCGCCCGCTTCATAGCCTTGTTCTAATCCAGAAATGCTGTATCTGTAATTTTCTTTTGTTGGAATTAATTTGGAATCAATTTCTAAATAACCTGTTAAATCATAAGGGCGAACTATTACTTCTTCTAAAGCAATGGCACTTTCGGTCATTTGAATTTTGGTAGTTTTATTTTTTACCCAGTCGTTTGTAACTCTGATTTTTATGGATTCAAATCCAATAAGGGAAAGGTGTAAAGTATCGGTAACACCAACTTCAATTTCAAAATTACCTTTTGAATCGGAGACTGTTCCTCTTACTTTATTTATATTGATAATATTCACGTTTGACAACGGAAGTTTGTTGTTGTCATTGACAATTGTACCAAAAACTTTTTGAGTTACTATTGTTTCTTGAGAAAAAACAGATGTACTGGCAAGTATAAATAAAAAGAAAACTACAAAATATCTCATGTCAGGGTTTAAAACTTTAAAAGTAATAAAACATGTAAGATATTTTGTAGTTTCT
>CANINJ010000271.1 GCA_947468985.1 Bacteroidota bacterium | reverse complement strand
CAACGGCTTCCATCAATCGGTAAAATCCTTTCTCGGCAGCAAGAATTGCATCATTTGTAAAGTCAAGATTGCTTCTGTAATGCGCTTGCAACATGAAAAAACGAGTTACGCTTGGTGAAAAAGCCTTGCTTAAAATATCGTTTTCACCTGTAATAATTTCCATTGGAAGGATATTATTCCCAGTTGATTTTGCCATTTTCTTGCCATTTAAGGTAAGCATATTCGCATGCATCCAATAATTCACAGGAGTTTGACCTGTGCATGCTTCATTTTGTGCAATTTCACATTCGTGGTGCGGAAATTTCAAATCCATTCCACCTCCGTGAATATCAAAATGATTTCCTAAATATTTAGTACTCATTGCGGTACATTCTAAATGCCAACCCGGAAAACCATCGCTCCAAGGCGAAGGCCAACGCATAATGTGCTGCGGCTCTGCTTTTTTCCAAAGTGCAAAATCTTGCGGATTTCTCTTGTCCGATTGTCCATCAAGATCGCGAGTATTGGCAAGCATATCTTCAATATTTCTGCCGCTTAATTTGCCGTAATTATTAGTTTCGTTGAATTTTACTACATCAAAATAAACTGATCCATTAGCAATATAACCAATTCCGTTATCGATAATTTTTTTAATAATTGCAATTTGTTCAATAATATGTCCCGTTGCTGTTGGTTCAATACTTGGTGGTAAAAAATTGTATAATTTCAAAACCTCATGAAAATCAACTGTATAACGCTGAACGACTTCCATTGGTTCCAATTGTTCCAACCGCGCTTTCTTCGCAATTTTGTCTTCTCCTTCATCAACATCATCCACAATATGCCCAACATCGGTAATATTTCGAACATAACGAACTTTGTATCCAATGTGTTTCAAATACCTAAAAATCACATCAAACGACATAAAAGTACGAACGTTTCCAAGATGCACATTGCTATATACAGTAGGCCCGCAAACATACATTCCCACATTTCCATCATTAATAGGTGTGAAAATTTCCTTCTCTCCAGAAAGAGAGTTGTATATTTTTAGAGTTTGTTTTTTAAATAATGGCATTATTAAATGTTTATTTGGTTATTCGATTATTTGGTTATTTGATAAAAAAGTTATTTTTTTTGAAGCTATTTCCTGCTATCCGTTTCAATCCACGTCATTGTTTCGTGCCTCACAATGTCGCGGGATTTCCACTTCTATCAGGGCTAGCGTATGTAAAGCTAATTAAAATTTAGTGTCCAAACGGATGTAATCCAAAAATTCTCTGCGTGTTTGTTCGGTTTTAAATTTACCCCCAAATTCAGATGTTACCGTACTACTTTCAATATCTTTTATTCCTCTTGAATTCACACATAAATGTTTCGCATCAATCACACAAGCTACATCTTCAGTTCCTAAAGCAATTTGCAATTCTTGAACAATTTGCATCGTCAAACGCTCTTGAACTTGAGGTCTTTTGGCGTAATGATCAACAATTCTATTCATTTTTGAAAGTCCAATTACCCTTCCATTAGATATATAAGCCACGTGAGCTTTACCTACAATAGGAAGTAAATGGTGTTCGCAAGTAGAATAAAGCGTGATGTTTTTCTCCACAAGCATTTCGCCATATTTATAATTGTTTTCAAATGTAGAAGCATTTGGTTTTCTTGTAGGATTCAAACCGCCAAAAAGTTCTTTCACAAACATTTTAGCCACACGATTTGGCGTGCCTTTCATGCTATCATCCGTTAAATCTATTCCAAGGGTTGATAGAATGTTTTCGACATCTTTTTTGATACGTTCAATTTTTTCCTCGTCAGAAATAGCAAAAGCATCCTTTCTTAAAGGGTTTTGAGCGTTAGTAGCAATATGATTGTCTCCAATTTCGTCTTGAAAATCTGCGTTATTTGTCATTAATAAAATAGTATAATTGTTATTATTTTAGTGGCACAAAGTTAATTAATTAATGTTAAAAAATATTAATGTAAACACAAATTGAAATATTTTTTAATTTTAACGTAAATGTTTCATAAAAATATGTAAATTTCGCCTCCACAAAAAACAATTTTTACCATGAAAAAAAATTATTTTATTTTTTTTATTTTTTTTATTTTTTTTATTTTATTAAATAATAATACGTTCGGACAAAATAATACCCCTGGTTTTACCTGCGAAACTGCAAACCCTGCTTGTGCGGGAAATGGGTTTAGTTATCCTAATGTGCATAATAATTCAGTTATAGAACCAGGTATTAATATTGGTCCATCGTGTTTAGGGAGTGCGCCAAGACCTACTTGGTTTTATTTTCAAATAGCAACTACTGGTCCTATGACATTCCTTATGTCTCAATCAACTACATCAGGCGGACCTGCAAATTTAGATGTAGATTATATTTGCTGGGGACCTTTTACTGCACCTACATGCGGAGCTTCAGGATTAAATGGACATTTTGCTCAACAACAAGATGGAACAAATGCATGTAGTTATTCGGCTGCAGCAACAGAAAGTTTCACACTTAATGCAATCGCTGGTCAATATTATATGTTGATGATTACCAATTTTACCGCTTTTAATAATGCTGGTTTTATTACTTTATCTCAAACTAATAATGCTACTTTAGGAGCAGGAACTACCAACTGCGATATTCTTTGTCCATTATCAATTACTGGTGGTAATACTTCTACTTGTGCTAATACTTCTCTTACTGCAAATTATTTAAATTCTGTTATTTCTCCAACTACTGCTTTTAACTGGACATATTTATGTGCAGGTTGTACAACCCCTCCAGTTCCTGTTATTGGTTCGGCACCAATTGCAACAACAACACCCAGAGGAACTAAGTCTATTAGAGGCCAACCCTTGCCCGCAGGTACTTATAGTGTTACCGCTACAAGTCCGGGTTGTTTAAATCCGTTACCTGCAACCACGGTCATTTCCCCCCCCGTGGCAGCGCCAATTCACACCCCAATAGTGGTAGAAACTTGTACAGGATCTACTTTTAATTTAACATCAAATACATCTGTAGTTCTTGCAGGACTTACTGGTTCTTATACCGTAAGGTATCATCATAATTTACTTGAAGCAACAGATGCCGATCCTTTTATAGGAGACACTTCACTTCCTCCAGTTGAAT
>CANINJ010000270.1 GCA_947468985.1 Bacteroidota bacterium | reverse complement strand
TGAATACCATTCGACACATAATTGATAACGACGAAAAGTGGTGGAAAATTATTTTGGATTATTCCAATACTTTTAAACATAAAATAATTGATACTGAAACCGTAGTTTCCTATTTTAATAACGCTTCAGGAATGGATTTAACACCTGTTTTCAATCAATATTTACGATTTAATACCATTCCAATATTAGATTTAAAAATAGTTAAAAACAAACTATCTTATCGTTGGAAAGCATCTGAACCAAATTTTACTATGCCAATTGACATTTCAATTAAAGGATTAAACACCCGGATTCATCCCACAAAAGCTTGGACAAAATCGAAATTGAGCATTAAATCACTTTCGGAAATTGAAATTCTTAAAAATAATTTCCTCGTAAATTAACAAATTTATTGTCTTAAAAATAAATAGTAAACTAATTATCAGTATCTTAGATTGAATTTTAAAATCAATTATTATGGATACTACAGTAAAAGGTTGGAACAAATGGGCGAACAAAAACACTCATTTTTCATTGGATGCTTTACGGATTATACTTGGTGTATTTCTGATTTTTAAGGGGATTTCTTTTATTACAAACAGTAGAAGTTTTGAAGATTTAATCGCCCCTGTAAGCAATTTTATGGGAGGAATGCTTACTTTTCATTACATTGCCGCTGCTCATATTATGGGCGGAATTATGCTTGTTTTTGGACTGTTAACTCGATGGTGCATTATTGCTCAGCTTCCCATTTTATTAGGCGCCGTTGCTATCAATTTCTTTGGCGTAATGAATTATCAAAATCTGTTGTTATCGCTTGTAACGCTTGTAGTTGCAATATTTTTCTTGTTTTTTGGTAGTGGAAAAAATTCAGCAGATTATTATTTCAAAATGGAAAAATAAGCATTAGTAAGTTGAACATAGATTTCAATAAATTGCTAGTCGAAATCTATGTTGAATTTAAATGAAATCTAAAGTAATGTTTTCTTTCGCTTTACTTTTCCGCTTTCGGTTTCTATGAATTTCGGCACAAAACGAATTGTTTTTGGCTTTTCATACAACTCTAAATCTTGAAACACCAAATCATCGAAAACGACTGGCTTTCCTTCAATAACAATAAGTACTTGTTCACCCAATTTTTCATCAGGGATTCCAATTACAAAAAAACGCTGCTTAATTTTATCGGAAAGTTTTGCTTCAATTTGCTCTGGAAATAGTTTGATGCCGCCGCTATTTATGACATTATCTATCCTTCCCAACAAGAGAAATTGGGTTTCAGAAAGAAGTTCAACAACGTCATTTGTAACAATTTTTGTGTCGGAAATTCTTGGGGCAGCAAGAACCAAACAGCCTCTTTCATCGGTTGCAATTTTCACGTTTGGCAAAACCGAGAAGGACTTTTCCTCTATTTTCTTGACAGCAATATGTGTAATTGTTTCGGTCATTCCATAGGTTTCAAAAATTTGCGTTGGTACTTCTAAAAGTTGATTTCGAAGGGTTTCGCTGATTTTTGTACCGCCAACAATCAATTTTTTGACCTTGGATAATTCCAAAATCGATTTTTGAACTTGCATTGGAACCATCGCAACAAAATCGTAATGATTTCTGTTGCCTTTCAATGGATTAGAAGTTGGTGTTACAAAGTCCATTTCGAAACCTAAAATCATACTTCTAATGAGCATCATTTTACCCGCAATATAATTTGTTGACAAACAATTCAAAACTCGATTGCCTGGTTTTAAATCGAAGAATTCGGCTGTTGCCAATGCGGAATTAATCATCGCTTGTTTTTCAAGATTGATTTTCTTAGGAAAACCCGTTGTTCCTGAAGTTGTAACCGTAATAAAGGATTTTTTGTTGAACCATTTCAATAGAAATTCGCCCGTAATTCTTTCAAAATCATCGCCTTCTTTTATTAAATCGTGCGCAGCAAGAAGCAGCTTTTCTCTATCAAGAGAAATTCCATTCCATTTGAAATTTGGATGAACTGTATTGTAATTTTGGTTATTCATTAATTACGATTTCATCAGTTTGAATTGGACTTACTTTGCCCGTCAATTTTTCTTTCCAATTGGTCCATTTGTATTTTTTTGCCAATATAAAAAGTATAATTGGATAAGTAATTGCAATGGAAATTATCATTTCATTGAGCGTATTTGCTGTGTTTTCAACACCAGAATAACGGAATAAAGCATCGGTTTGCAATGCCGAAAAATCAGAAGTTAGCAAAATGGAAGCCATCAGATTATTTCCTAAATGGAATCCTAAAGCCAATTCTAAACTATCATCCATTAAGGTCATAATTCCAAGTAAAAGTCCCGTTCCGATGTAAAAAATCATTACGCCAAAACCCATTTCAGCCACTTCAGGATTGGCACTGTGAAACAATCCAAAAACAGTTGATGTAAATAGTAACGGAAACCATCTGTTTTTGACAACAATTCCGATTTGCTGCATTAAATATCCACGAAACAAATATTCTTCTAATCCGATTTGGAACGGAAATAAAAGTATGCTAATCACTAGTAAAATAAAAAATTTTGTGGGTTGAAAATTCCAGATAATATTGGAGTTATGAGTATAATAAGACGCTGCAAATCCTAAAACGGTTATTACTACAATCAAGCCAAATGAAAACAGGATTCTTTTGAAATCTACCTTTTCTCTTGAGGTTGTGAGTGTTATTACGTTCCGTTCATTTAAAAAATAAACCAACAAAAATAACATTCCCAAAAGGAAAACAAACGGAATTAAATTGATTATCAACCCCAAATTATTTGGAATATCTTTCATTAAATCATACGCTGCTTTCATTTGTTTGTCGGACATCATAAAGTACATTATGAAATTTCCAATAAAAATTCCTGTGGTCAATAGCGCTGTAATTACTACACGCCACCACGTATTATTGCCTTTGTAAGCTTGTTCTATAAACATAAAATTGAAATTTAATTTGTTAGCCAATTTAACTATTATTTTAAGTATAAATCAATTACTTTGCAAAAAAAATTAATTTCATTAATAATGATACAAATCTACCATAATTCAAGATGCTCAAAATCAAGAGAATGTCTAAGTTTATTAGAACATTCAGGTGTGGAATTTGAAATAATAAAATATTTGGAAACGCCGCCT
>CANINJ010000269.1 GCA_947468985.1 Bacteroidota bacterium | reverse complement strand
CAAACTGACAATTTTCATTATTAAAAGTTTGCTTTTTCTGCTTAACATTTTCAGCTTTTTAAATGTATTGAAATCTAAAATTGATAAACAACTTCCAATTTATAGTCTTTCAGCGACAATTTGGCTTTTTCTAAATCTTCTGTAAAACCAAGGATATAGCCACCGCCTCCTGAGCCGCAAAGTTTTAAATAGTAGTCATTTGAGTCAATTCCTTCTTGCCAAATTCCGTGAAATTGTTCTGGAATCATTGGTTTAAAATTATTCAAAACCACTTTTGATAGTTTTTTGGTGTTTTGGAATAATGATTTCATATCGCCACCAAGGAAATTTTCAACGCAAGCATCGGAATGTTTGATAAATTGCGATTTTAACATGGTACGAAATCCTTTGTCTTTAAGGTTTTCCATAAAAATATTTACCATCGGAGCAGTTTCTCCAACAATTCCTGAATCTAATAAAAACACAGCACCTTTTCCGTTCAAACTTTGAGTTGGAATACCAGTTGCCTCAATATTATCTTTAGAATTGATTAGAATTGGAATACTCAAATAGCTGTTTAAAGGATCTAATCCTGAACTTTTCCCATGAAAAAAAGATTCCATTTGAGAGAAAATATTTTTTAGAGTAAGTAATTTTTCTCTGGTTAAATTCTCTAAAACGGTAATTTTATTTTGAGCATATTTATCATAAATTGCTGCTACAAGTGCGCCGCTACTGCCCACACCGTAACCTTGTGGAATACTAGAATCAAAATACATTCCCGCTTCAACATTGTTTTTCAATGCCAATAAATCAAAAGCAACTAATTCGGGTTGTTCGTTTTGTAAGGTTTCTAAATGCGTAAAAAAACGTTTCAAATTTTCATTTGATTTTATGGCTTCCTCAGAAGAATTTTTGTCGCTTTTTAGTGCGCCATTATAAAAATTATACGGAATTGACAATCCTTTGGAATCACGAATAATTCCGTATTCCCCAAAGAGTAATATTTTTGAATAAAATAATGGTCCTTTCATAACTTAAATTTTGGTTGCTCCAAATCCAATTTCATCACAAATGTACTGACCATTTTGACAATAGCCAACTAATTCGTCCTTAATAAATTGTAAAACTTTTTCCTTTGTGTTTTCTGGATATAAAATATGCACGTTTGCCCCCGCATCCAATGTAAAACATACGGGAATTTGAGTTTCATTTCTGAATTTCCAAATAGCGTTTATAATTTCCAAAGTATTGGGTTTCATCAGTATAAAATAGGGAATTGATGTCATCATCATTGCGTGTAAAGTCAAGGCTTCGCTTTCTACAATTTTGACAAATTCGGTTAAATCGCCACTTTCAAAAATAGAAATTAACGCATCTAAATTTTCGTGTGCTTGTAGGAACCGCCTTTCGGCAAATGGGTGACCGTGCATTAAATCATGACCAACGGTACTCGAAACTTGTTTTTCGCCTTTGTCAACCAGCAATATTGTATCTTGATAGTTCTTGAAATTATCGTGAATTGCGTTTGGAAATGCTACTCCAAATAAATCGGAACTTCCTGAAATATTTGTATGATTTCCCCAAACTACAACACTTCCTTTGACACTTCTACAAGCGCTTCCTGAGCCTAATCGAGCCAAAAACGATGCTTTTTTATAGAAATAATCGGATGTCATTTCAGGGTTTAGTAATTTTTCTAAACTCATAAAATTCATTGCCAAAGCTGCCATTCCAGAAGCTGACGACGCTATTCCTGAGCTGTGTGGAAAGGTGTTTTGAGTATCAATTGTAAAATGGTAGTCCTTCAAAAAAGGTAAATAAACTTCAATTCGTTCTAAAAATTTCTGAATTTTAGGCTTGAAATCTTCTTTTGGTTTTCCTTCAAAAAGTAAGTCAAACGAGAAATTCCCGTCGTTATTTTTTTTAGCAAAAGCCAATTTAGTTTCTGTTTTACAGGAATTTAATGTAAAACTCACGGAAGGATTTGCAGGAATTTGACTATTTTCGTCGTCTTTTTTCCCCCAATATTTCACTAATGCAATGTTGCTTGGTGCACTCCACGAAAAAGCGCCTTTTTCTATAGAATGTGCGTATATTGAAGGTATAAAATCTTTTGCTGAACTCATAAACGGTACTAATTTTTACAAAGATACTTTTTTTGATTTATACGTTGAATTAATTTGACTATTACACGTAAAGTTTCCTTAAATTTGTTATCTAAATCAAATAATTATGAACAAATATAAACGAATTTTAATTGTTGTTGCAACGTGTCTTGCGATTGGTTATTTTTCTGGAATGGCAACAAGATCAAGTGTTAACACTTGGTTTCCTAATTTAGTAAAACCAAGTTTTAATCCGCCGGGGTGGGTTTTTGCACCTGTTTGGTCGATGCTTTATATTATGATGGGAATTGCCGCTGGATTGGTTTGGAACAGAATTGATACGAATAGAGAATTAGTAAAAAAAGCCTTGATTTTCTTTGCGATTCAATTGGCGTTGAATGCTTTGTGGTCGATATTGTTTTTCGGTTTGCACAACCCAATGTTGGCTTTAATAGAAATTGTACTCTTGTGGTTAATGATTTATGAAACGTATGTTCAATTTGGAAAAATCGATAAAATTGCGGGTTATTTATTTATTCCCTATATTCTTTGGGTGAGTTTTGCTTCAGTTTTGAACGCCAGTATTTGGTGGCTGAATCGAGGTTAGTATTCAGTTTTCAGTTTTTTAGTAATCAGATGTGTTTGTACCGAAAATAATATTTAGGGTTTTAGTTTTTTGAATTCAAGGTTTTTTGCAAATAAAAAGTCCATCATTACCAAAGTATTATTGTTTTGAGCAACCATTTTAGATTTTGAATCGGCATTACAAAATTGTAGAAATAGTTCTATTTCTTCTGGTTTTAATTTTAAAGTTTCTATATAAAACTTCTGATTACAGCTGGTTTTAGCTAATGTTATAAATTCAATTTTTGGAGGACTAATTTTGATTTTCTCTTTTTCTTTTGCAAATAAACCGAAAATCATCCCGCCAATTCGCTTAAAATCCATTCCGTTTTCAATAGTTCCATTGTTAATTCCAAGGATCTTTGGAGTTCTTGCTACTTTTTCTAAAGCTAATTGATCAAGCTTT
>CANINJ010000268.1 GCA_947468985.1 Bacteroidota bacterium | reverse complement strand
TTTCATTATAATTTACATCCAAATATTAAAAACCTATATTATAAAGGAAAAGGATACGAATTATTGAGTTTGTACTTCAATCGTTCCGAAGATCCTGATGCCGAACAATGTCCGTTTTTGATTGACGAAGAAAATGTAATGAAAATTAAAAAAGCTAAGGAAATTGTAATTGCAAATATGGCAGAACCGCCAGGTTTACAAGAATTAGCGGATCAAGTAGGATTGAATTTAAAGAAATTAAAAATGGGTTTCAAACAAATTTATGGCGATACTGTTTATGGATTTTTGTTTGATTATAAAATGGATTGCGCCCGAAAATTACTTGACAGCGGTTCCTATAATGTCAATGAAGTGGGTTTGAAAATTGGCTACAGCACAGGAAGTCATTTTATCGCCGCTTTCAAAAAGAAATTTGCTACCACGCCAAAAAAATATTTGATGGCAATTAATCCAAACACATAATCACATCAAATTGATTGTGAACAAGCATTAAAAAATAGTTAATCGCAAATAATAAAAAGTAAGTTTGAATTACTTTTATGCAAAAAATAAATAAAATGAAAGGTGTATTATTAGTCAATTTAGGTTCTCCAGAAAGTCCAACTGCAAAAGATGTTAAGCCGTATTTAGACGAGTTTTTAATGGATAAATATGTAATTGACGTTCCGTTTTTATTGCGAGCTTTATTGGTTCGTGGAATTATTTTACAAACAAGACCAAAAAAATCAGCTGCCGCTTACGCAAAAATTTGGTGGGAAGAAGGGTCGCCATTAGTAGTGATTTCGCAAAGAATGCAGAAAAAAGTTCAGGATAAAACTTCAACTCCTGTTGCATTGGCGATGCGTTACGGTAAAATGTCAATCCTAAAAGGGTTGCAGGAATTAAAAGACAAAGGCGTAGATGAAGTTTTGTTGTTTCCGTTGTATCCGCAACACGCAATGGCTTCTACAACTACTATTTTAGAATTAGCTGAAGAGCACAGAAAAAAATATTTTCCTGAGATGAAATTCACAATTGTTCCTGCGTTTTATAACAAACCAGATTACATAACAAGCTTGGGAAATTCTATCAAAAAGCATTTGGAAGGTTATGATTATGATCATTTATTGTTCTCGTATCACGGGATTCCAGAGCGTCATATTCGCAAAACCGACATTACAAAATCGCATTGCAAAATTGATGGTTCTTGCTGCAACAAGCCTTCACCAGCTCACGAATTTTGTTACCGCCACCAATGTTATGAAACTACAAAACAGGTTGTAAAATATTTAGGAATTCCAGAAGGAAAATACAGTCAAACGTTTCAATCGAGATTAGCAGGCGACAAATGGTTGACGCCATATACCGATGTGGAAGTGAACAAAATGCCAGAAAAAGGAATTAAGAATTTAGCGGTTGTAACACCTGCATTTGTATCGGATTGCTTGGAAACATTGGAAGAAATTGCAATGGAAGCCAACCACGAATTTATAGAACACGGTGGGGAAAGTTTTATGGCGATTCCTTGTATGAACGACGGCGATGAATGGTGCCAAACCGTTGGAAATTGGATTGAAAATTGGGCAAAATAAAAATGTTTAAAGTTTAAGGTTTAAAGTTGTATAACGTGCTAAAACCTTAAACTCTAAACTTTAAACAAAAAATTAATGGAATACTACAACTACCTAAAATCGCTTCATCTTATCTTTGTAATCACTTGGTTTGCAGGACTTTTTTATATTGTCCGCCTTTTTGTTTACCAAATTGAAGCCAACGATAAACCATCGCCTGAAAAGGAAATATTGCAAAATCAATATAAGATAATGACGTATCGATTGTGGTACATTATCACTTGGCCAAGTGCTATTTTAGCAAGTATTTTTGCTTTTTGGATGCTGTTTTTTACAGATATTGGAAAGGCGTGGTTGCTAATGCCTTGGATGCACGTGAAATTAGGATTTGTATTTTTATTGTATTTATATCATTTTAAATGTCAATCCATTTATAAAGAATTGCAAAATGATGAAGTGAAATATACGTCAAATTTTATGCGTTTGTGGAATGAAGGGGCAACCATAATTTTGTTTGCGGTAGTATTTTTGGTGATTCTTAAAAATGCTGTCAATTGGATTTATGGCGTTCTTGGAATATTTATTTTTTCTATTACAATAATGTTAGGATTCAAGATGTACAAACGAATTCGAGAACGAAATAAGTCATAAATTATGTCTGCAAAATTCAAAATGTCAATGCTTTCACTACGAACAAGGATTTTCCTGTCGATGATTGTATTGGTTTTGATTGCATCTATATTAATGGCTTCGATTTCAATAATTCAATTTAAAAATGAATCCAAAGAATACCACCAAGAACGATTAGAACGTAAAGAAATGGCGATAAATGAACATATAAATTATGTTCTTTCAAATACAACGTATCCACTTTCAACTAATAATTTAGATTTAATTTTTAAAGATAAAATACACGAATTATCTCAAATTCACGGATTAGAAATCAATATTTTTGGTTTGGACGGGAAGTTATTAAAATCATCAAAAGCCTCTTTTTCTGTTGACACCATTGCGCCCCCAATTCCAAAATATATATTAAAATTGGTGCAATCTTCTATCGAAAAAAGATATGTTGACATCAAAAATATTGACGGCGTAAAAAACCGCTCTTCTTATAGTATTATTAAAGACGAAAAATTCAAACCGCTTGGAATTTTGAATATTCCGTATGTTGAAGATGATAGTTTTTATGAAACCGAACTTCAAAATTTCTTAATACGATTAGGGCAAGTTTATGCATTTATGCTAATAATTGCGTTTGGATTGGCTTATTTTCTTTCAACTTATATTACAAAATCATTAAAGACAATTTCTGATAAATTGAGAGACACGAGTTTAGATCAAAAAAACGAAAAAATTGTTTTGGAAGCCAACAGCAAAGAAATCAATTTATTGATAAAAGCGTATAATGGAATGGTCGATGAACTTGAAGAAAGTGCCATAAAATTAGCCCAAAGCGAGCGGGAAGAAGCGTGGCGAGAAATGGCAAAACAGGTTGCGCACGAAATTAAAAATCCGCTTACGCCAATGCGATTAACGGTGCAAAGTTTCCAACGAAAATTTGATGCAAATGACCCTGATT
>CANINJ010000267.1 GCA_947468985.1 Bacteroidota bacterium | reverse complement strand
CGATAATTCATAAAATCTCGGCTCGTTTGCATTAAAATTATTTTAATTATGTCAAAATTATATATCGTTCCTACGCCCATTGGAAATCTCGAAGACATGACCATTCGTGCGATTCGAATTCTCAAAGAAGTCGATTTGATTTTGGCTGAAGACACCAGAACGAGCGGAAAATTACTCAAACATTTTGAAATTGGCACGCACATGCACAGCCATCACATGCACAACGAGCACAAAACAATTGAGAATTTAATTTCAAGATTGAAAGCCGGTGACACCATTGCATTAATTTCCGATGCAGGAACGCCAGCGATTTCTGACCCAGGATTTCTATTGACTCGCGCTTGCGTTGAAAATGGAATTACCGTTGAATGTTTGCCTGGAGCAACTGCTTTTGTGCCCGCATTAGTAAATAGTGGATTGCCAAATGATAAATTTGTATTTGAAGGATTTTTGCCTGACAAGAAAGGAAAACAAACCCGATATTTAGCGCTAGCAGAAGAAACAAGAACGATGATTTTATATGTTTCGCCACATAAATTAGTTAAAACCTTAACGGAATTTATCACTTATTTTGGTGAAGACCGACCAATTTGCGTTTCTCGAGAATTGTCAAAATTGCACGAGGAAAACATACGAGGAACCGTTCGAGAGGTGTTGACCCATTTCGAAAATAAACCCCCAAAAGGCGAAATTGTTGTAATTGTGGGAGGGAAACCTTCTAAATAATTACTTCTAAAGTTCAATAAATAAATAACCATTCAAAATCAAATTATATGCGTTGGACTTTAAAACCAAAACCCGATTCTCAAAAAGTTGCCCAATTGGCTCAAGCCTTGAATGTTGAAGAATTTGTTGCAATACTTTTAGTGCAACGCGGCATTGAAACTTTTGAAGAAGCTAAGAATTTTTTCCGTCCAAAATTAGAACATTTACACGATCCGTATCTGATGAAAGATATGGACAAAGCCGTTGCAAGAATTGAATTGGCGATTGAAAATCAAGAAAAAATTCTCGTTTTTGGCGATTATGATGTTGATGGAACAACCGCAGTTTCATTGGTTTCATCCTATTTAAAAACCTATTATTCAAACGTTGCTACTTATATTCCAGACCGTTATGACGAAGGTTACGGAATTTCTTTCAAGGGAATTGACTTTGCCGACGACAATGAATTTTCATTAATTATTGCCTTAGATTGTGGCATTAAATCTATAGTTCACGTGGCTTATGCCAAAGAGCGAAACATCGATTTTATTATTTGCGATCACCACCGACCAGGAGAATTTTTGCCAGATGCCGTAGCAGTTTTAGACCCCAAAAGAGACGATTGTTCCTATCCGTATGACGAATTATGTGGTTGTGGAATTGGCTTCAAATTGATACAAGCTTTGGGCGAAAACAGGGATCAAACCATTGAAGATTTAACGCCTTATCTCGATTTGGTAGCGACTGCAATTGCTGCCGATATTGTTCCAATGACGGGTGAAAATAGGGTTTTAGCACATTTTGGATTGCAAGTTATCAACTCAGATCCTCGACCAGGAATTAAGGCTTTGATTCATCAAATAAAAAAACAAACACTAGATATTACTGATGTTGTATTTATCATTGCCCCAAGAATTAATGCCGCAGGGAGAATAAAACATGGCAATCACGCTGTTGAATTATTATCGGAATTTGATTTTGAGCAAGCACAACAATTTGCTTCAGAAATTGAAAAATACAATTCTGATCGAAAAGAATTGGACAAACAAATTACAATTGAAGCGCTTTCGCAAATAATCGAAAATGAAGAAACTGTTGGTTTTACAACTGTTGTTTACCAAGAAGATTGGCATAAAGGTGTGATTGGAATTGTCGCATCACGATTGATAGAAACGCATTATCGACCGACTTTAGTTTTCACAAAAAGCGGTGACAAATTAGCGGCTTCGGCACGATCTGTAAAAGGATTTGATGTTTATAATGCATTGGAAGCGTGTTCGGAACATTTGGAGCAATTTGGCGGTCACATGTATGCTGCGGGAATGACATTAAAGGAAGAAAACTACCCCGATTTCAAAAAAGCATTTGAAAAAGTAGTGTCAGAAACCATTCATCCAGATATGTTACTTCCGGAAATCTCTATTGATGCAGAAATTGATTTTACAGAAATTTCACCCAAATTAATTCGGATTTTGAAACAGTTTGAACCTTTTGGACCCTTAAATATGACGCCAATTTTCGTTTCAAAAAATGTAAATGATACTGGTTATCCAAAAAATATGGGTTCGGAAGAAGCGCATTTAAAACTATTTGTAAAGCAAAATAATTCGGAAGGAATTGCGGCAATTGGTTTTGGTTTGGGTAATAAAATCAATTTGGTTACCGATAAAAAACCCTTTGATGCCGTATATTGTTTAGATGAAAATGAGTGGAATGGGAAAGTTACTATTCAATTAAGATTGAGAGATATTAAATAATCGTTTATAAAGAATATGAAGAAAAATGATCCTTATGCAGCCTTGCGATACAAAGAATTTAATGTTTTTTTACTGCTTCGGTTTGTTATGGTTTTTGGATGGTCGATGCAATTCATCGTTATCGAATGGGAAGTTTATAGCTTAACAAAAAGTGCGCTTTCACTTGGAATTGTTGGTTTAATGGAAGTAGTTCCTGCTATTTCAATGGCTTTGTTTGCAGGCCATATTGTAGATCAAAATGAGAAAAAAGGATTGTTGTTTAAATGCATTTTAGGGTTTTTAGTAATTAGTTTCGGATTATTTCTATTGACTTGGCCGCCTTTCAAAAGCAATTATTCTTCCAAAGTTATCTTATATTCCATTTACTTTTTAGTATTTCTTGGCGGATTGGTTCGTGCTTTTTTAGGGCCAACAATATTCTCGCTTTTATCATTAATTGTACCCAAAAAAGTATATTCTAATGCTGCAACTTGGAGCAGTTCTGTTTGGCAAATAAGTTCTGTTTTAGGACCTGCAGTTGCTGGGTTTTCTATTACATTAATTGGAGTTCATTGGTCAATGTGTTCTGTTTTAGGATGCTCCATATTAGCATTAATAGCTTTAAGCCAAATTAGTACAAAACCAATCCTAAATCCTAAAATTGGGGAACCGATTATGCAAAGTTTGAAAGAAGG
>CANINJ010000266.1 GCA_947468985.1 Bacteroidota bacterium | reverse complement strand
TCCAGTTTCTTTCAATGGGAAAATGCGTTTTACAATAGAATTATCCTTGGATTTATCGGTTGCGGAAATTCAAGAAATCATTATGAAAGACGAACGAACCATCAAACAATTGGAAGGAAGAACGCCAAACAAAGTAATTATTATTCCAGGGAAAGTAATCAACTTAGTTGGATAATGACAAAATTGCATCCAAAAAATTTGGCTTGTAATTTGATGTAGTTTTTGTAACTTTATCTTTTTAAAAATAAAATATATGTATTTAATAGTCGCCTGTTTAATTATGTTGTTCAGTTGGTTGGTGAGCCGCCAGTTGAAAAAGAAATTTGAATTGTATTCAAAATTGCAGTTGAATAATGGAATGTCGGGTGCAGAAATTGCCGAAAAAATGCTCGCAGATCACGGAATTACAGATGTTACGGTAATTTCAACTCCGGGGCGTTTAACAGATCATTACAATCCAACGGACAAAACAGTAAATTTAAGTGAAGCTGTTTACAACCAAAGAAATGCTGCCGCTGCTGCCGTTGCTGCTCACGAATGTGGTCACGCAGTGCAACACGCCACCGCTTATAGTTGGTTGGAATTGCGTTCTCAATTGGTTCCAGTGGTAAATATTGCATCGAATTATGTGCAATGGATTTTGATTGGTGGAATTTTCATGATGAAAACATTTCCATCATTATTGTTAATTGGAATTGTGATTTTTGCTGCAACGACTTTGTTCTCCATTGTTACGTTACCAGTAGAATACGACGCTAGTAACAGAGCTTTGGCTTGGTTAGAAAACAAAAACATGCTTACTCGCGAAGAACAAGCTGGCGCAAAAGACGCTTTGAAATGGGCTGCAAGAACGTATGTTGTTGCTGCAATTGGGTCAATTGCTACGCTATTATATTATGTGATGATTTACATGAACAGACGATAATCTTAAGTCAATTATAAAATTAGAAAAGCGGAAAATGACATTCTCCGCTTTTTTTTATAACCAAATTACCAAATTAACTTTTTTAACTATAATTGGATTTGTCTTTCTATTTGCTGGTCTAAGGAAATGAAGGTTTCTGTTCTTGAAACGCCTTCGATGGCTTGGATTTTGGTGTTTAATAGGCTCATTAAATGTTCGTTATCACGACAAATAATTTTGATTAAAATCGACCAATTTCCAGTTGTATAATGACATTCTAAAACTTCAGGGATTTTTCTCAACTCTTTCACAGCTTCCAAATTTCGGGCGGCTTTATCAAGGTAAACGCCTACAAATGCCATGGTGCTGTAGCCTAAAACTTTGTTATTTACAATGAATTTTGAACCCGAAATTACGCCCGATTGTTCTAATTTTCGCAGCCTTTGGTGGATTGCAGCGCCAGAAATACCGATTTTATTGGCAATTTGAAGGATGGGTTTTCGGGCATCTTCCATTAAATCACGAAGAATTTCTTTGTCGATTCCGTCTATTTCTACTGTTTGTGAATTACGTTTCATGTCTTTTCTATTTCAACCAAAATTGTGTTTTTGGTTATAATTGAAAAGCAAAAGTACAAAATAAACGCTAATTTTTATTGATTACGATATTTTAGCCCAGATAGCAGCGGTATCCTGTTGTGGCGGTGTTCGCCACAAGAGATATAGCGGATAGCGGGAAACCTGCCTACCGGCAGGCAGGTAGCTCCAAAAAAAAAGCACCAGTTTTACAACTGATGCTTTCTTGAGTATGTCAAAATATTATTTTTTCTTTTTCGCTGCAGGCGCTTTCGCTGCTTTTGCTGCTTCTTGAGCTGCTTTCATAGCCGCACGAGAAATTCTTACTTGACAAACAACAGTGTTGTCTGGGTGAATTAATTTGTATTTGTCAGAAACAAGTTTCGTAACATACAATTTATTTCCCATTTCAAGTCCAGAAATGTTAGCCTCAATAAAATCTGGAAGATTTTTTGGCAACGCTTTAACTTTCAATTTACGAGTGTTTAAACGTAAAACACCACCTAATAATACACCTGGAGAAACACCTGTAACTTGAACAGGAACTTCCATAGTGATTTCTTTGTTATCAAATAATTGAAAGAAGTCAATGTGTAAAATTTTGTCTGTAACTGGGTGAACTTGAATGTCTTGCAAAATTGCATTGTAAGACTTCCCTTCACCCACCTCAATCACAACTGTGTGTGCGTTTGGAGTGTAAACCAAGCTTTTGAATGCTCTTTCATCTGCTGAAAAATGTACTGGTTGATCTCCTCCGTATAACACGCAAGGAACCGCTCCAGCATTACGTATGGCTTTAGTCGCAACTTTGCCCACGCTTTCTCTTTCTGATCCTTTAATTGTAATCGATTTCATTGTAAATATATATAGTTAATAAATAAAATACTGCTTTATGCAAAAAGCTATAGGCTTTATGCAAAATGTAATCCTGCTCCGTTTTATGCTTATTGCTTATAGCTTAATGCATATTGCTTTTGGTTACATTAAAAATTTTCCACTAATGGAATTATTGTGATGTACCATGTGCATTACTTCTGCAAAAAGAGGCGCGCAACTTATCACTCTAATTTTATTTGACTCTTTCTTTAACGGAATAGAATCGGTAACAATTAACTCGAGTAATTTCGAGTTTTCAATTTTTTCGTAAGCATCTCCAGATAAAATAGCGTGTGTACAAATTGCTCTTACGCTCAATGCTCCTTTTTCTATCATTAAATCTGCGGCTTTCGCCAATGTGCCTCCAGTATCAATCATATCATCAACTAAAACAACATGTCTTCCTTTAACTTCACCAATCAACTCCATTGTGTCGATAACATTGGCAATTTTTCTTTGTTTGTAGCAAATTACTACATCCGATTCTAAAAATTTAGAATAGGCATACGCTCTTTTTGAACCTCCCATATCAGGAGAAGCGATAGTCAAATTTTCTAAATTTAAACCTTTCAAATAAGGCAAAAATATTGTCGAAGCAAATAAATGATCTACCGGTTTTTCAAAGAATCCTTGAATTTGATCTGCATGCAAATCCATAGTCATAATTCTTGTAGCACCAGCGGTTTCTAATAACTTCGCTGTCAATTTTGCCCCAATCGGAACTCTTGGCTTGTCTTTTCTGTCTTGTCTTGCCCAACCAAAGTAAGGAATTACAGCAGTA
>CANINJ010000265.1 GCA_947468985.1 Bacteroidota bacterium | reverse complement strand
GTTGTTGGTTATCGGTTGATAGTTTAAGAAGTAATCGTTCTAAATCCTCAAAATCATTATGTTGAAATTTATAGGATTTGGCATTTGAAAGTTGAATTCCATCCCGAATCGACGCATGTGATAATTCATCAAATAAAATAATATCGTTGCGTTGCGGAACGGCACCAAAAAAACCAACATTAGCATCATAGCCAGAATTGAAAATTAAAGCACTTTCTACTTGATGAAATTTTGCAATATAATTTTCCGCATCTTCATATACTTTATGATTTCCTGACAATAATCTGGAGCCAGAAGCACCATTTTGGATGATTTTATTTTCAATTAAATACGAATGCGTTTCGTTGAAAATAGTTTCCGACTTGGCAAATCCAATATAATCATTGGAAGCAAAATCAATTAAAGTATTGGGCAACGACAGCTTTCGCAAAGAATTGTTTGCCGTTCGTTGTTCTAATTTTAGGATTAATGATTTTGGAAATTCTTTCATAGAATACAAAAGTAAGCAACTATATTTTGTTTTTATTTATAAAAAGATATTGTTTTTTAATATTTTATTATTGTTTATCAATAATTATCTTATATTTGCTGCAACTTAAAACCCAATTAATATGAGAAAACTAAATTTTTTGAAAACCATTGTTGATTACATTTGGATTATTTCCATAATATGTTATCCAATAATAATTGTCGTTTGTGCAACGATGTTAATTTCTAGCAATCCAATTGACCTTCCAATTAAAATAGCTGGAAATTCAATTGAACTAAATACCATCTGGAATAAAATCGGGATGATAATTAGTTTGTTGAATTTTGGAGTAATGCTCTATGCTCTTTATAATTTTAAAATAGTATTACTAAATTTTAAAAACAAACTAATATTTGAAGTTGAAACGTGTAACGTGTTAGATAAAATAGGAAATCTGATTATCTATTCATCTGTTTTATATGTAATTACGGAATTACTTTTATTAATTTCTAAAAATACCGTTTCAATCCAAATCGGATTTGGCCCATTCTTATATTTAATCGCTTTGGGATTATTTTTCAAGGTTTTATCCGAGGTGTTTGTGATTGGAAAACGGATTAAAGAAGAAAACGAACTAACAATATAATTTTATGGCGATTATAATAAATGTAGATGTGATGCTTGCCAAACGTAAAATGCGTTCCAATGAATTAGCAGAACGCATCGGGATTACAACCGCAAATCTATCTATTTTAAAAACAGGAAAAGCAAAAGCCATTCGGTTTTCGACTTTAGAAATGATCTGTGAAATTTTAGAATGTCAACCTGGCGATATTATGGAATATAAAAAAGAACTTTAATTTCCATCAATATTGCCCGATACTATTTATTAAACCACGTCATATTTCATTTTTCTCAAAATTCGCAAAGCCTCCTTAAAAGACAAATAAATGGGCGCATAGGATTTCAGAAGAAGTTTGGCATCTATTAGTTTTTGCTTGGATTCCTCAAATCCGTTGAGGTAACAAATCATAAAAGTAGAAGGCAAATTCTCCAAATCTTTATATTCATTAACTGACAATTGAATTCCTTTTTCTAATTTTTTCAACAACGAAAGGTTAGAATTGTAAACGTGAAACAATACTTTTTTATTGAATTCTGGTGGTTCAAAAAGCATTTCGCGTTCAATTTTATAATACCCATTATCAAAAAAATGTAAGGTTTGTTTTTCTAAAGGATAATAACTTGTTTTATCGTTCAACCCCAAAGGAACATATTCTGTAATGGTAAATGTGGTGTCGTCATAGCTTATTGTTACTACATCTTGCGCAGAATAAAACAACTTAATTTGCTCGTTAATCAACTCAATATCCACTCTGGAAAGAAAAATTTTGTCATGAACTTTTTTGTATTTCCCCGCCCAACAAATCACGAATAATTCCTTGAAAACTTTATATTTTGGAGAAATATCTTTATGACTTAAATTCATAAATGCAATCACGCCGTCCAACGTATATTCGATGCTGTTTCGGGAATTATTTTCTATTCCATGAACCGTTTCCGAATTCTGATAATTTTTTTCTACCTCGCCTTCAATAGGAATCGTGTTGCTTCCGCGCCTAATGAAAATGGTATTTACAGGAATTGTATGGATGCCTTTTTTGAAAAATGAAGATTTCTTTTTTGGCTTTATCGTTACCAATCCTATCACCTTGTCTTTTGGCAAATTGGGAAAAGGAACGTTTTCATATTGAATTTTTGGAGGATTTTCCAAATAGGCATTTACCAAATTTTGAATGCGACTGTCGTCAAAGAAATCATCGCCTACAATTTCGTTATCGTGGTCTTCCACACCAACAACAATATAGGAATTATTAGACGGATTTGAATTGGACAAGGCACAAATATGCTTCAAAAACTTGGCTTTTCCTTCGCGAGTATGCAAATTCAACTGTCGCTTTTTATCATAAAAACTTGACTCATCGTGATGAGCCAATAGATTTTTAATAAGAAGTCGCTTGTTAATCATATTGTTGCTTTTCGGCGATTTATTTAGGAATTTCGCTTTACAATACTCACCATCGCTTGCGCAGTAGGCATTACCACTAAATCGGCAATATTCACATGGTAGGGTCTAGATACTACAAAATGAATAATATCGGCTAAATCTTCGGCTTGCAAAGGAGAAAATCCTTTATAAACATTAGCCGCTTTCTCCGTATCACCTTTGAAACGAACGGTGCTAAATTCAGTGTCAACCATTCCTGGATGAATGGCGCCTACGCGAATACCATAAGGATTTAAATCGATTCTCATCGCTTGGTTTAAAGAATCTACTGCGTGTTTTGTGGCACAATAAACGTTCCCGTTTGGGTAAACTTCTTTTGCTGCGGTGGAGCCAATGTTAATAATATGTCCTGATTCACGAGCGACCATATTGGGAATTATAGCTCTGGAAACATACAAAAGTCCTTTTAAATTGATGTCGATCATCGTGTCCCAATCGTCTAAATCGCCAGTTTGAATTGGGTCTAACCCATGTGCATTCCCCGCATTATTAATTAAAATATCAATAGTTGAAAACGATTCTGGAAGTGACGCAATACTATCAAAAACTGCTTTTTTATCTCGAACATCAAACAATAAAGAATGCACTTCTGTAACTTCC
>CANINJ010000264.1 GCA_947468985.1 Bacteroidota bacterium | reverse complement strand
GGAAGTGCAAATCCTTTTTCTTTTGCATAACTAAAAATTGCTTGAACTGAATCTCCAGTTGCAACTCCAGCTTTAATGTTGTGTGACATTTTGTGTTGTTTAAAAGTTAAAGGATGCAAAATTAATAATTAATAAAATTAGAATGGGTAATTAATTCCAATATTTACAACTGAATGTGAAAAATTATAATCTCGAAACCATTTGTTACTTACTTCATCGGCAGGATTGTAGGTTTTAAAACCAAAATCCAAACGAATAACGAAAAAATTAAAATCATAACGAAGTCCAAATCCTGAACCAACAGCACTGTTTTTTAGAGAATTCAAATTCTTAAATACTGATTTTTCATCATCTACATTATCTAAAACATTCCAAATATTCCCTGCGTCTACAAACAGCGCCCCGTTTAATTGGCCTAACAAATTGAATCGAAGTTCGGCACTAAATGCCAATTTTAAATTTGCTTCATTAAAATCATTAATTCCTCCGCTCGCTCCAGGCCCTAATCCGTATGACTGCCAAGCTCTGTTGTCATTGGTTCCGCCAGCAAAATAACTTCTTGAAAAAGGAATAGTATTTGAATTTCCATAAGGAATTGCAATTCCAGCAAAACTTCTAATGGCTAATATTCTTTTACGATGTAAATCCCATAATTTTATAAATTCGCCTTCTGCTTTTATATATTGAGAATATTGAACTTCAAAAAATTTATTATTTCCATCTTGATTATTAAGCTGTTTTGAAGTGTTGGCAAGCAACGATAATAAGTTTCCAGCCGATTCTAATTTTCCTCTGAAAATCATAAAATCATTGTCGTTTTGGTCTTTTTTTGTGGTTTGAGAATAGCTATAACTTGACGAAACAATCAAATCATTTTCTGTTAATCGACTTCTGCGTTCTTCAATACTTCGGATGGTATTGAAATCGGCAGCACTTGGAACTATAGATGGATTTGCTCCTAAAACATCATTTGAAAATCCATTCGTCCCGCTTTCAATAATCAAATCATGATCACTATTAAAATAATTTGGGTTTACACCATAAGTTGAATTTTGTGCTAATGAATTCAATACATCATAAGAAGATTGATAGATATTAAAGTAATTACTAGTGTTCACATTTTTCACAAATTGCACATTCAACAATTCAAAACGGGCTTTGATATTTTGCTTCGGATTCCAATTATAATTCATAGAACTCGTGAAATTTTGCTTGTCTAAACCAATGTTTTCTTGTTTGGCATATCCAATCGCAAAACTCGTGAAAGGCAACATGCTTTTCGGTATAATTCTGTCGGTTTTTAATGGAAAGAACAATCTCGGAAAATGCAATTTCACATCCACACCATATTCGGAAACATTGAAAAAGTTGTTGTTTACATTGGCAACTTCTTTTGATGAACCAATATTTCCTCTTGCAGCAATTTCTAATGTTTCGGCACCACGAAATATATTTCTGATAGAAACCGACGTACTTGCCGTAATTCCAATATCCTGAATGGCAGAATGTGTGAAATCAAAATTATAGCCAAAGCTTAATTTCTTCCTTGGCGATAAATAAATGTTAGCAATCAGCGAATTTGCGGTTGCATCTCTCGGGTCAACAGTATATTGAATTAACGGATAATTAAAAACTCTTAAACTACCCAAAGCCCTTGATGTCAATGTTGTTTTTATGTCGGAAAATATACTTCCTTTAGTAATAAAAACAGCATCTGTAATTGCTTTTGGTCTGAATTTTAATTTTGATTTGCTAAATAAATTGAAGTTTTTATAGGTAACACTATCTGTTATTGTTGACTTGTCTTTTGAAGTTAAATTATCTGTATAAATATTAATATCACTAATTTTATACAATTTAAATGGCAAAATATTTGTAGAATCACCTTCTCTAATTGATTGATTTTCAATGTTTATGTCAATGTTCGCTTTGTTATTTGAATTCAAAGTATCAATGGCATAATTCACATAATTTTGTTGAAAATAATAAGCACCATTGTTTCTGAAATCAGCGGTAATTCGATTTCTTTCTGCATCAAAATCCAGTTTTTTATATTGTTTTCCCGATTTAAGAAAAGTCAATCCTTTATTTATTTTATATAAAGAATCCAACAAAGGCGTGTTTATTTTTATTAAAATTGTATCTAAAATAAAGGGTTTCCCAGTTGAAATGGCATAGTTTACTCTGGCTTTCTTTTTGCTTACGGAATCAATTTTAAATTCCCCTTTTGTATTGAAATAACCTTTGTCAAAATAATAAGATTGTAATCTTAGCAAAGAACGATTCGTACTTTTAACATCTAAAATCATAGGTGCCTCACCAGTTTTTTTAAGAAAGGTATGAATTCCAGAATAGTAGAACGAATTTCCCAATCGATCAACTTGTTTTTTGGAAAGCCATTTGGATAATTTGGTGTATTTCTCAGGATTTTTAATGAATTTCGACTTATAAATGGAATCGGGATTGGTCGCTGCCAAATTAAAAATATTCAACCGCAATCGATAACCAAGTAACGAACTATTTGGTTTTTGATACAACTGATTTGTGATGTCCTCATTGCTTTCTTTTTTGCCGTTTACTAAAATTTCATTCTTTGTAAGTAGCAATTTTCCGTTTGGAACTCTCTTCAAAGTGTTACAAGCAGATATAATTACCGCAATTAGAATAAATAATGATATTTTTGTAGTCTCGTTTCTCAAAGGTTGTGAAATATTTAATTCAAAAGTACGTTATTTCTATGGTTAGTAAAAACCAAATAAAGTTAATCTCGAGTTTGCAACAAAAAAAGTTTCGTTTCGCAAACCAATTATTCTTTGCTGAAGGCGTAAAAGTAATTCAGGAATTATTGAAATCCAACTTTGTATTGGAACATTTATACACAACCGAACCTCTTTTTGATGCCGTTAATTCCGATTTTAAAACTATAATTTCAGAAAGTGATTTAAAGAAAATCAGTGCTTTGTCAACTCCAAATAATTGCTTGGCAGTTTTTAAAATCCCAACGGTCAAGCCAATAATTGAAAATGGATTAATCCTAGCTTTAGATGATATTCGAGACCCTGGCAATTTAGGTACAATTTTGAGATTATGCGATTGGTTTGGAATTTCACAGGTAATTTGTTCAGTACAAACGGTAGATATT
>CANINJ010000263.1 GCA_947468985.1 Bacteroidota bacterium | reverse complement strand
TTACTTCGATGGAGGTAATTGTATCGGTAGATTTCCTTTGGCAACAAACGAAACATATATCAACAAAACGACAAACGAAAAAATTAATACAACCGAGTGGCATAATTTAGTTGTGCGTAATAAGGCAGCAGAAATCTGCGAAAAGTATTTATCAAAAGGAGATAAAATCTATGTTGAGGGCAGAATAAAATCGCGCCAATGGCAAACAGAAGAAGGATCTACAAAATACACAACTGAAATTCAAGTAACAGAATTCACTTTTTTAACAACTAAAAAAGAGTCGGAACCTTTTAAACCAACAAATTCTGAAACTGCAACGGGTCTTTCTGAAAACGACATGCCGTTTTAATTGTTTAACTAATTTATTTTAATTTGGACCCGGAACCTCCCAGTTTCATTACTATTTTTCAAAATTTAGATACTAATTTGCTGTTTGGCTTTATTGGAATATTTCTTTTGCTTTTTATATCAGCATTGCTTTCTGGTGCTGAAGTTGCTTTTTTCTCTCTATCAACTAAAGACTTAGACGAAGTTTCAAAAGAAGATTTATCCAAAGGAAATTTAATTATTTCATTATTAGAAAAACCAAAAAAATTATTAGCCACATTACTTGTAGCTAATAATTTTATAAATATCGGCGTAGTAATATTGTTCTCCTATATTGGTAGAGATTTATTTTCGTGCGTTGCATCCCCTTTAATAAAATTTATTTTAGAAGTAATAGTGGTTACTTTCTTAATATTGCTGTTCGGCGAAGTTTTACCCAAAGTATATGCCAATAGAAATAATCTGAAATTTGCAAAATTCATTGCGCAACCTCTTTATATTTTAGACAAATTGCTTTCGCCAGTTAGTTTGCCAATGCGAGCAATTACAATATATTTGCACGAAAAATTAGGAAAACAAAAATCAAATTTCTCTGTTGACCAACTTTCTCAAGCTTTAGAATTAACCTCTTCTGAAGGAACTTCTCACGGCGAACAGAAAATATTAGAAGGTATTGTGTCTTTTGGAAATACAGATACAAAACAAGTAATGAGTCCCAGAATAGATATTTTTGCAATTGAAATTAATGAAACTTTTGAAAAATTGTTGCCAAAAATTATTGACAAAGGCTATTCAAGAATTCCAGTTTATAATGACAGCATTGATCATATTGAAGGCGTTTTGTTTGTCAAAGATTTAATTCCACACATTGATAATAAAGATTTTGATTGGAAAACATTGCTTCGAGCGCCATTTTTTGTTCCTGAAAATAAGAAATTAGATGATTTATTGAAGGATTTTCAAAGTATGAAAAATCATTTGGCCATTGTTGTTGATGAATATGGAGGCACTTCGGGATTGGTTTCTCTTGAAGATGTAATTGAAGAAATTGTTGGCGATATTAGTGATGAATTTGACGACGACGATTTGAGTTTTTCTCAAATTGACGCTAAGAATTATCTGTTTGAAGGAAAAATAAACCTGAAAGATTTTTATAGAATTATCGATGTTGACGAAATACTTTTTGAGGACAGAAAAGGGGAAGCCGAAACATTGGCAGGATTTTTATTAGAAATTCACGGAAATTTTCCGAAAAAAGGACATAAATTAACTTTTGGAAACTGTAGTTTTCTAATTGAAACGGTTGACAAAAAAAGAATAAAACAAATTAAGGTAACCATAGAATAATTATAAATGCTCAAAAAAAATATTCTCACAGCACTTCTTATAACTGTAACGCTTGTATTTATTAGTTGCAAAAACGAATCTATTCCAAAGCCTTCGAGTTATTTGCGTTTGGATTATCCTATTGCGGAATATTCTCATTTTGAAAATGATTGTAATTATACTTTTGATATAAATTCCAATGCGATAATCACAGAAAAAGGAGATTGCAATTTTGAAATTACCTATCCAAAAATGAAAGCAACTATATATTTGAGTTATAAACACGTGAACAATAATATCAATTTATTACTTCGTGACGCTCAGAAATTGACATATGAGCACGTTATTAAAGCAGATGATATATTGGAACAACCGTATTTAAATCCTACAAACAAGGTGTTTGGAATGTTTTATCAAGTGGATGGAAATGCGGCTACAAACACCCAGTTTTATGTCACAGACAGCACCAAGAATTTCGTTGCTGGATCAGTATATTTTTATGCAAAACCCAACTTTGATTCTATAATGCCAGCTGCAAGTTACATCAAAAACGATGTGCAAAATTTGATGGAAAGTTTGCGTTGGAAGAAATAAAAGAACCCAATAGAATTCTTTTATTTGCTTAAATCGTATTGTTTCATTGCCTTGCTGGACTAAGATTTCATATTGGAAACCTTATACGTTTTTCCATCTCCAGTAGTTTCTACAGCTTCTAATAATTTTGCAGGCGTTTGCTTTGTAGCATCAAATTCTACTGTTGCCATTTTCTTATCAAAATCTACAGTTGCTTTTTGAACACCGTCCATTGCAGCTAATTTTTCTTGAATTGTTTTGGCACATCCAATCGCGCAAGTCATTCCTTCAATGCTGAAAGTTGCGGTTTCAGGTTTCACTGCCGCCACAATTTCTTTAGTTACAGAAGCAGTTTCAGTTGCTACTTTTGCTTGTTCGGATTCATTTTTTTTGCAACTTAAAAATAAAATACTGGTTACGGCTATTGCCAAAAATGATTTAGGGAAATTCATAGTTATCAGTTTAGATTTGTTTTGGGCAATTACTTAATTTGTAATCGTTTACAAAAATAACTAAAAAAGAAAGGGTATATTCATAAAATTATTACAATTTTGCACAATAAATAGTGATTATGAATTCAAAGCAAACCAAATGGTTTTTCTTGCTGCTTTTAGCCTTAATTTGGGGAAGTTCTTTTATACTTATCAAACGAGGATTGGTTGGATTAACGCCGTTTCAATTGGGTTCGTTACGAATCATTTTCGCAGCTATATTTCTCTTGGCGATTGGATTTAAAACCTTGCCAAATATCCCTCAAGGTAAATGGAAATATATTGCGGTAACATCTTTATTTGGAACATTTATTCCTGCCTTTCTTTTTTCAATTGCGGAAACTCAAATTGATAGTTCAATAAGTGCTATTCTCAATTCTTTAACGCCTTTAAATACTCTGATTTTAGGAATTTTAGCATTCGGATTA
>CANINJ010000262.1 GCA_947468985.1 Bacteroidota bacterium | reverse complement strand
CGATTAGCCGAATTTGGGTTGAAAAATTAAATGTAAGTGTGAGCAATCAAAAGTATTGGGATGAAATTTTTGCTTTTTTTAACGAGAAAATGAGTGCTTTGGAACTGTTTTATTTAGAATACGACGAATTTATCAAAGATATTGAGTAACTTTAATAGCTGATTTCAGCATTTATTTTATAATTCCCTTTTCTACATTTTATTCTGCCGCTGTGTTATTGTAATTACAAAAACAGAGAAGCCGAAAACTGCATATTGAAAGAGTAGGCAAATAATTATTGCTATGAAAACACTACTTTTGTTTACTGCATTTATGCTTATTACAACCCGTTTATGGGCTCAAAATACAACTGTTGTTCCCAATTCAAAAGAATTTTATTTAGAAAAAAGTAAAAAACAAAATAAAACCGGATGGTTTTTATTTGGAACAGGAATTGCATTGTCAACAGCTGGGATTATTGGCTTTAGCAATTCTGATTTATTTGATTCAAATTCAGAAACAGATGTGTATGGTTTTATGATTTTAGGCGGTGCAATTGCAGGTTTGTCAAGTATTCCTGTTTTTATTGTATCAGCTAATAACGCTCGATTTGCTGCCTCACTAACTTTTAACTCGGATTTATTTCCAAAACAAAACTCATTGGTTCAAAATCATCTACCCGTTATTGGCATTAAAATAGAATTTTAAACAAAAAAGCCTCAATTTCTTGAGGCTCATAGATTATTTTTCTCTAATGTAAATATCGATTGGAACTCCTGAGAAATCCCAGTTTTCACGGATTTTATTTTCTAAGAAACGCTTGTAAGCTTCTTTTACATATTGAGGCAAATTGGCAAAAAACACGAACTGAGGCGTTGGTGTTGGTAATTGCATACAATATTTAATTTTTACATATTTCCCTTTCAAAGCTGGTGGTGGGTAGCCTTCAATAACTTTCAACATATAGTCATTGAATTTTGAAGTCGGAATTCTTTGTTTTCTATTTTCAAAAACTTGAACCGTAGCTTCCAATGCTTTTAGCAAACGCTGCTTGGTCAATGCAGAAACAAAAAGAATTGGCACATCGACAAATGGCATCAATTCTTCACGGATTTTAGCTTCGTAATCCCGTGTTGACATCGTGTCTTTTTCGACTAAATCCCATTTATTTACAAGGATTACAACGCCTTTACGGTTTTTTTCTGCCAACCAAAATATACTTTGATCTTGACCTTCAAAACCACGAGTGGCATCAATTATGAGGATGCAAATATCGGCGTGTTCAATGGCACGAACCGAACGCATTACTGAATAAAATTCTAAATCTTCTTTTACTTTTGCTTTACGACGAATTCCCGCAGTATCAACTAGGTTGAATTCAAAACCAAAACGGTCAAATTTTGTATCAATTGCATCCCGCGTTGTTCCAGCAATGTCGGTAACAATATATCTTTCTTTGCCAATTAATGCATTAATGAAACTTGATTTTCCAGCATTTGGACGACCCACAACTGCAAAACGAGGCAATTCTAATTCTTCTTGTGTTGGCTCTGGTTTTATTGGGAAAGCATCAATTAAGGCATCCAATAAATCTCCTGTTCCACTTCCTGAAATACTTGCAAAAGTGTAATATTCTCCCAATCCAAGGTTATAAAACTCGATAGCGTCTTTTTCACGCATGGAGTTATCGACCTTATTAACGGCCAATAAAACAGGTTTTGTAACCTTACGCAATAATCTCGCAACGGCATCATCCATTGGGGTTATGCCTTCTTCTACATCGACTACAAAAATAATTACGTCGGCTTCGTCAATTGCTAATTCAACTTGTTTGCGGATTTCAGCTTCAAAAACGTCGTCAGAACCACGAACGTATCCACCGGTATCAATTACAGAAAATTCCTTTCCATTCCATTCACTTTTTCCGTAGTTTCTATCACGGGTTACGCCCGAAACAGAATCTACGATAGCTTCTCTTCTTTGTATCAATCGATTAAAAAGGGTCGATTTTCCTACGTTTGGTCTTCCTACAATGGCAACAATATTATTCATATTATAATTTTAGATTGTGGATTTAGATTTTAGATTTCAGACTTGCCAAAACAGTATTTCTAAAAAACACAATTAATAAAGTATTTTAATTTTTTGCAAAGGTACGTTATTATTTCGTTATGCTACCATCTTGGGTGCGTGAAGGATAGCAGTGGAAATCCCACGCTTTTGGGCGTGGATTGCAACGGATAGCCTGACCCTTGTGGTCACGCCCAAAAACTAATGATTATAACCGAATCTTTTCAACATGTTGGCGTTGCTTCTCCAGTTTTTATTCACTTTAACGTACAATTCTATGTGGATTTGTTTTCCAAAAAACTTCTCTAAATCAGCGCGAGAATCAACCCCAACTTTCTTTAGAGCAGCGCCTTTGTGACCAATAATAATCCCTTTTTGGGTTTCGCGTTCCACCATAATCAGGGAACGAATTCGGATGATATTTTCGTCTTCAAAAAATTCCTCCGTCACGATTTCAACGGCATACGGAATTTCCTTGCTATAATTCAACAGGATTTTCTCACGAATGGTTTCGTTTACGAAAAAACGCTCTGGTTTATCGGTCAATTGGTCTTTTGGATAATATGCTGGCGATTCAGGCAACAAAGCTATAATGCGTCCAAAAACCTCAGGAACATTGAAATTCTGCAATGCCGATATTGGGAAAATCTCTGCATTAGGAACTTTTGCGGTCCAAAAAGCGACTTGTTCTTCTAATTTTTCTTGGTTTGATAAATCAATTTTATTCAATAGAAGCAGAACAGGAATAGTGGCGTGAATGATTTTATTGAAAAACGATTCGTCTTTTAAATCTTGTTCGCCGATTTCTACCATATATATAAGGACGTCTGCATCTTCAAATGCCGATTTAACGAAATTCATCATCGATTCCTGCATTTCATATGCGGGTTTGATGATTCCTGGCGTATCGGATAAAATCATTTGGAAATCTTCTCCATTTACAATTCCAAGAATTCTGTGGCGTGTTGTTTGCGCTTTTGAAGTGATGATCGACAATCTTTCGCCTACGAAGGCGTTCATTAGTGTCGATTTTCCAACATTTGGATTCCCTATAATATTTACAAAACCTGCTTTGTGTGACATTTACTGCTTTTTAATTTTT
>CANINJ010000261.1 GCA_947468985.1 Bacteroidota bacterium | reverse complement strand
TTGTCGGTTGTTGGTTGTTGAATTTGTGATGTTGATTTAATTTCAACTTTTTCGACACTAACAACTTGCTTCTTGCTTCTTATTTCCGCTTTTTCATCAGAATCAATCAACGCCAAAACTTCTCCAACATCAACAACATCCCCTTTTTGAAAACGAATTTCAGTAATTACACCGCTACAAGGCGATTGTACTTCGCTATCAACTTTGTCGGTAGCAACATCTATAATAGTTTCTTCTACTTCCACAAAATCGCCCACGTTTTTCAACCAACTTATAATTGTTGCTTCTGAAATGCTTTCACCCATTTTGGGCATTTTAAATTCTGTTATTTTCATAAAAATGTTCAGTGTTCAGTAATTAGTGTTCAATAATTAGTATTCAGTTTACAAACCGCTTACTAAAAACTGTTTACTGATCACTATTTTTAAATGTTTTATAAAACGCTTCTTGCGATGGGCGGTTGGATGAAATTTCACGTAGTGGTTCCACTTCCTTTAATGTTTCGTAACATTCCTTTGGTAATTGCTGGTACAGAGCCGTTCCTTTGGTTTTCCATTCTATCATTTCATCAGACACTTCTTTTATTATAGTTGCTGGATTCCCAACGACCATTTTCCGATTTGGAATTTGCATTCCCGCTTTGATAAATGACAATGCACCAACGATGCATTCATCGCCTAAATCGACATTGTCCATAATTACAGCATTCATTCCAATTAGAGAGTTGGCTCCGATATTTGCTCCGTGAATAATCGCTCCGTGACCAATGTGAGCGCCCGCTTTCAAAGTCATTGTTTTGCCTGGAAACATATGAATGGTGCAATTTTCTTGTATGTTACAACCGTCTTCAATTATAATTTCACCCCAATCTCCTCGAATGGCAGCACCTGGGCCCACATATACATTTTTTCCAATAATCACATTTCCTGTAACCGCAGCTTGCGGATGAATGAAACTGCTTTCGTGAATAACTGGGATAAATCCTTTGAATTCGTATATCATATTTAATCAATTATAAATTATGAGTTATAAATTATGAGTTATAAATTATGAGTTACAAATTCATAACTCATAATTCATAACTCTATTTAAATTTCTTCAACGTTTCTTTTGTAAAATCAGATAATACTAATCTTCCGCTTATAGCGGCTCTTTCCGATAATAAATTGTCCCAATCCTCTGTTCCTCGCCAGAAAACCTTTTTCATTTCGAGTATCGCTTCTGGATTGTAAGTACACAAATGCGCTGCAAAATTTTGTACCGCTTCATCCATTTCTTCAATACTTTCAAATACTTGTGCAAACAAACCTTTATCTTTTGCCCAAGAAGATTCGTAAAAAGTATTGGCATCAATTGCAATTTGTGACATTGCGGAAAGTCCCATTTTTCTTTCGATGGCTGGCGAAACTACAAAAGGTCCAATTCCAACATTGAGTTCACTTAACTTTATAGCTGCAAATTTTGTCGCCATACAATAATCGGTTGACGCTGCAATTCCAACGCCACCACCCACGGTTTTTCCTTGGATTCTTCCAATGATGAATTTCGGGCATTTGCGCATTGCATTAATAACATTGGCAAAACCAGAGAAAAATACTTTCCCTGTTTCAGAATCGTTTATGGCAACCAATTCCTGAAAACTAGCTCCTGCACAAAAAGTTCTTTCTCCACCACTTTTCAGAACAATGACTTTAATTTGGTCGTTTGTTCCAGCATTAGCAATCGTTGTTGCCAATTGTGCTAATATATTTCCCGGAAGCGAATTTTGCTCAGGATGAAAAAACTCGATTGTTGCAATTCCGTTTTCGATATTTTGTTTTACGTAGGCGCTCATAATTTTTATTTAACCGCAAAGTGCGCAAGGTTATACGCAAGGTTTGCTATTTATATTTTTCGCTAAGACGCTAAGGTGCAAAGCTTATGATTTATTACTATATTTCCATTATTAACTCAAATTCCTAGCCCCGATTAAAACGGAAATCCTTTTCTTTTTTTTTCTTTAAAAAAAGAAAAGATTGCAGTGTAAAGCGGGATTAGCTCCAAAAGAAACTACAAAATTCCAAATTGCTCAAAATGATGATTCAAATGTTTTCGTTCCAATAAATACGACTCATATTTATTCAATTCTCCAAAAACCATATTCTTTAAAACAGCTTCTGGAGTTTCATTAAAAAAGTTTTTATACGCTTCTCTTGCTTCCAAAAATTTCGCTTTTGCTGTGTCAAAATCAGGATGAACTAAATCTTCTACTTCACCCTTTTTCATCGTTGGGAAAGCGCTTCCTTTTGGAAATTTATCGTAATTATACAATGAATTGTGCACTTTGTCCAAAATCTTTTCAGGGGTTGCAATCTCAAAATCTTGAATGGCTCCCGAAAGAATTTTGTAACCTTCCTCCAAATGTTCCAACAAATGTTGTGGCGTTAAAATACCCCATTCAGGTTTGGAATTCTCTGTCAATTTATTCAAACTTTCTTGTATTTTAGCTTCGGTCATTTCAACAAAAACTTCTTGTTTTTTCTGAACCATCGTCAAAATTGTGGCAACCGCTACCAATTCATCTTTGGCATCAAAAACTTCTACAAACCATTTTACAATTCCGCTTGGATGCTCGGCTGAAGCTACATCTCTATCTACTTTTTGTTTGCAGGTCAAACGTACATAAACGGTGTCGTTATGGTAAATTGGACGCAAGAAA
This sequence comes from Bacteroidota bacterium, assembly GCA_947468985.1. Classification (GTDB taxonomy): domain Bacteria; phylum Bacteroidota; class Bacteroidia; order Flavobacteriales; family Flavobacteriaceae; genus Flavobacterium. Next base: position 458 of record CANINJ010000261.1, on the reverse strand, counting down.
CGACATTCTTCTAATCCGTAATTTGCAGCAACTGGACCTTTATTTGGATACACAAATAATCCTGCGGCAGCTGCCAAAATGAAGTAGCCGTGAGCTGTTCGTTTTTTGAAAATACTACCGTCTAAAGAAGTAATATCGGTGTGCGCGTAGAAATGATCCCAAGTTAAATTGGCAAAATTAATAATGTCTGTGTCTGTAACTGTTCTATTGTGTGTTCGCAACGACATTCCTGGCTGAATGTCTTCCCAATGGTACTGAAACGGATGCTGTGTAATTTCTTTATATTTTGAATTGGGTTGATAAATCCCCGTAATTTCTGTTAATGTGGTCGGCGAGCCTTGAATGGCGCAACGTTGCATATAATGTTTGATGCCACGAATTCCACCCATTTCTTCACCACCACCGGCACGACCTGGACCACCGTGAACCAATTGAGGCAATGGCGAACCGTGCCCCGT
>CANINJ010000260.1 GCA_947468985.1 Bacteroidota bacterium | reverse complement strand
GAACACGATGAAGGAAAATTATTGGCACACAAAGCTTTTTGGAATGTTAAAAATGTAATGCATTTAAATGAAGATGCCAGAATAAATTCCACTATTACAGAAATGATTTTTGTAAATGATGCGGTAAAAGACGGAAGCTATTTATTGAATTTACAGATTGCACCTTTTGAAAACGATGCAAGTCCAAGCAAACCTATTTTATTTGCAATTAAAAAATGAATTTAGAAACCTTCTACGAATACTGTCTTTCTAAAAACGGAGTTACCGAACATTTTCCTTTTGACGAAGAAACATTAGTGTTTAAAGTCGGCGGAAAAATGTTTGCATTATCGTCTTTAAATCAATGGGAAAAAGGAATTCCGTCTGTAAATTTGAAATGCAATCCAGATTATGCAGAAGAATTACGAGCACAATACGACGACATAAAACCCGGTTGGCACATGAGCAAAATCCATTGGAACACCATAGAAATCAACCGCGACGTGCCCGATTCCCTAATCAAAGAACTAATTGACCATTCCTACGATTTGGTTTTTAAAAGCTTAACCAAGAAAGTGCAATTGGAAGTTTTGAATAAAAAAATCCGTTCCATCTGATATGAAAGAACGGATTTTTATTCTGATTTAATGGTTATTTTTTGGACTCAATCATGATAGGCAAACTATACATCATTCTAGCTGGCTTACCATTTTCCAGTCCGGGAATCCATTTTGGAGATTCTTTTAGAATCCGAACAGCTTCATCTCCAAGACCAAATCCTAAATCGCGAATAATTTCTATATCTGTTAAACTACCATCTTTTTCAATAAAGAATTTTAAATAGATTTTACCACTTCCTTTAAAATTTTCAGGGACTTTAAAATTGTTACCCACATATTTGTAAAACAATACCATACCGCCAGGAAAACTTGGTTGTATGATGTCTTCTAGAGTTTCTGATTGTGGTTCGTCACTTGTTTTAATCTCTATCACTTTCTCAAGGCTTTTTTGTTCCCTATATTTTTTTATTTCGTTTTTAGAATAAATGGGTTTAGGCGGTATCGGTGGCGGAGGTGGTGGAATTTTCCGTTTTTCTTCTGGTGTCAATTCATTGAATTTTTTTTCAGCTACAACGACACCCTCATTATTTGTTATTTTAAAAGTGGTGTTGTCAAAATAGCTAATGACTTCTATTTGATTAGAATCTACAACCTTATTTTTGGTTATATTTTCTTTTTCTTGTGCTACACTTTTTACACACATAAAGAAAATAAGTCCAGCAATAATTGGTGTTAAAGCAACTTTTTTAAGAATTGCAATTGAATTGGGTGTTTTTTTACTCATCATAATTAATCGTTTTTTGGTTACTAAATAATTTAAATTACTGGCCAAGTAATACGGTTGTTTTTCGTTCGCTTTTGATAAAAGTAAGCTTTGATAAACTGGGATATTGTTATAAGAATTCACTACTTTTTCATCAGCAAGAAATTCGTGATTGAGCTGGATTGCTTTTTTATAAAAAATCAAAATTGGATTAAACCAAAAAACACATTTAATTATTTCAATGAAGAGAATGTCCAAAGTGTGTTTTTGGGCTACGTGTGTTAGTTCGTGTGTGTATAATTCATCCTCTATATTTCTATTTTCATAATCACTTTTATTGATGAAAATCGTATTTAAAAACGTGTGTGGAAGTGTTATTTCATCCAATAAAACCAATTTCGAATTATTATATTCTACAATTGGATTTCTTTTTATTCTCGAAGTGATATCATTGATATTATTGACAAATCTAAATAGGAAGAAAGAAGCTCCAATACCATAAACTATCCAGCCGATGATTTGGTAATAATTGATTGCTTCGTCGGCAATAGCTACAACTGAGTTTTCAGGTCTGAAGACGGTTTCTTGGAGAATCACATTTGATGGAGCCGCCAAAACTTCTATAGTAATAAAAGGTAGTGAAAATGAAAAGATTATGCTGAACAATAAATAGAATCTATTGAAAACAGCCATTTTTTCGTTTTCCAAAATAAGGAAATATACCGAAATTAAAACAATTAGACTTAGCGTTGATTTTATTAAAAAGTCGGTCATGATTTCTTTTTTTGAAGTTGAACGTCAATTATTTTTTTAAGGTCTTCTAATTCTTTTTCGGAAAGATTCGTTTCTGTTGTAAAGAATGAGGCAAATTGTGAAGCCGAATCATTGAAGAAATTTTTTATTAATCCGTTAACATGCTTCGAGAAATAATCTGTTTTTTTTACTAACGGAAAATATTCCCTTGAATTCCCAAATGCAGTATAGGAAACAAATTTTTTGTCAATCATTCTTTTCAATAAAGTTGCAACGGTTGTTGTTGCGGGTTTTGGTTTTGGATACGCTTCGAGTAAATCTTTCATAAAGGCTTTTTCAAGTTTCCAAAGGTGTTCCATTAATTGTTCTTCTGAGTTGGATAATTGCATTTGTTCTACGTTATTAGAATTTATTCTACAAATGTAGAAATAAAAATCAATTCTACAAACATAGAGCAAAACTTTAACATTTTGGCTTCTCGGTTTCTTGCGTGAGTTATGGCAGCGGAAATCCTTTGTGGAACGAAGTGGAGCAAAGATTGTAGCGCACAGCCCGACCGAGTTTAGCACAGATTGCTTCGTGCCTCGCAATGACCTAAACGAGGGCACGCCCAAATAAAAAATCCGCTCATTGCTGAACGGATTTGGTAAATATATAAGAAAGTTTACTTGCTTAATTCGACGAAATATTTGTAGAATAACGGGATGGTTTCGATGCCTTTTAGGTAGTTGAAAATTCCGAAATGTTCGTTTGGCGAGTGAATGGCGTCGCTGTCTAAGCCGAATCCCATAAGGATTGTTTTGCTTTTTAACTCTTTTTCGAAAAGTGCTACAATTGGGATGCTTCCTCCAGAACGAACTGGAATTGCAGGAACTCCAAAGGTTTCTGTGTAGGCCATATTTGCGGCTTTATAACCAATGCTGTCGGTTGGTGTTACATAACCTTGACCGCCGTGATGCGGTGTGACTTTTACGGTTACGCCAGTAGGGGCAATGCTTGTGAAGTGTTTTGTAAATAATTCGGTGATGGTTTCCCAGTCTTGATTTGGAACCAATCGCATGGATATTTTAGCAAACGCCTTGCTTGCAATAACAGTTTTTGCGCCT
>CANINJ010000259.1 GCA_947468985.1 Bacteroidota bacterium | reverse complement strand
TGGTTATCTATGTTCGCCTTTTAAGGTGGAAATGGTGATTCGTGGTTATGTTTCGGGACACGCTGCCAGAGAATATGCTTTGGGAAAAAGAATTTTGTGTGGTGTTACGTTGCCAGAAGGATTGAAAGAAAATGATAAATTTCCAACACCTATTATTACGCCTTCTACAAAAGCGGATAATGGCGAACATGACGAGGATATTTCTCGGGAAGACATTCTTGCCAAAGGAATTGTTGCGGAAGAAGATTATGTGGTTTTAGAAAAATATACCAGAGCTTTGTTTCAACGAGGTACTGAAATTGCGGCAAGTCGCGGTTTGATATTAGTGGATACCAAATATGAATTTGGAAAAACCAAAGATGGAAAAATCGTTTTGATTGACGAGATTCATACTCCAGATTCTTCACGTTACTTCTATGCTGATGGTTATCAAGAAAGACAAAACAATGGCGAAGAGCAAAAACAACTTTCTAAAGAGTTTGTGCGTCGTTGGTTAATTGAAAATGGCTTTCAAGGGAAAGAAGGGCAACAAATTCCAGAAATGACGGATGAGTATATTGCTATAGTTTCAGAACGATATATTGAATTGTATGAAAATATTATGGGCGAAAAATTTGTGAAAGCGGATATTTCGGACATCAATAATAGAATTGAAAAAAATGTTTTGGGGTATTTGGGAAATTTGAAATAAATGTCAATTTTCATATTTTAAAAATAGCGGTTTCGGCAATCGTTAAAACTTCCGATTCCAATTCGTATCTTTGCACTTTAGAAAAGTAGAATAATGATTGAAATAGGAAAATACAATACGCTCACGATATTAAGAGACACCAAAGTTGGTTTGTTTTTAGGCAACCCAGTTGAGGATCCAGAAGGAATAAACGATATTCTTTTACCGAATAAATACGTTCCCAATAAATTTGATATTGGCGAAGAGCTGATTGTATTTGTATATTTAGATCACGAGGAACGCCCTGTTTCAACTACTTTAGAACCGTATATTTTGTTGAATGAATTTGCACTTTTGCGCGTGAATTATGTCAATCAAATTGGTGCTTTTATGGATTGGGGAATGGAAAAAGATATTCTTGTTCCGTTCAAAGAGCAAGCCCGCCCAATGGAAAAAGGCAAACGCTATTTGGTTTATCTTTATATGGATGAAAAAACCAATCGTTTGGTGGCTTCAAGCAAAACAAATCAGTTTTTGAACAATGATACTCTTACGGTTGAAAAAGGCGAAGAAGTTGACTTGATTGTTTCTCATATTACCGAAATTGGTATCAATGTTATCATCAACGAGCAGTACAAAGGCTTGGTTTATAAAGATGAGGTTTATGATGATGCCATTCGAACTGGAGACAGAATGCGTGGCTATATTAAAACAATTCGCCCTGATAATAAAATTGATGTGGCATTGCAAATACAAGGTTATCAAAGTATTGAACCCAATGCCGATTTAATCTTGGAAGAATTGAAAGCCAGTCGTGGTTTTTTGAGACTTACTGATAATTCTCACCCTGAGGATATTAAAACAGTTTTAAAAATGAGCAAGAAAACGTTCAAAAAAGCAATTGGCGCTCTTTATCGTGAAAAACTTATCGAAATTAAAGAAGACGGAATTTACTTGGTAAAAGAGTGATTTTAGTTTTAGAAGAATAATTTTAAATTTAAAAAGATTTCGTCATCGATAATGCAATTCCAGTACTTGGTGGCACAAATCGGCAAACACCACCTGCGCAAACTAAACCACCTCGTTGTCTTCCATAACTCAAAGCAATTCGAGTGCTTCCTTTGGTATAGGCACTTCCAAAATTGTAAAAGTGAATTTTGAATGGATCGGTTACATCATCAATTAATTCAGATGTTTCATCATAACCGTAATTGTACATATCTGAAACATAGAATAACCATTTTAAATTTGGGTTGTATTCTACTTGTAAAGCCGCCCAGTTTTTTCTATCGGAATCCGCCCACATATGCTCCGCAGCAATTTTTATAGATTGTGCCCCAGATAATTTATAGGTAATTTCGGGTGCAATAATATAGGTATTTACCTGAACATTTACAGCTGCTGCAATCAGTTTATGGTTATAATATTGATTAATAAAAACTACACTTCCTTGCAAATTTGTATTGAATTTTTTAGAGATTTCTAAATTGTAATCTGAAAAATATTTTTGACCCGTTGCTAAATAATCTGTTGTGTAGTCAGGCGGAAACAACGTGTAATCTCCTTTTAGATTAAACCAATTAGAAGCGTTCAAAGCTATTTTAGTTCCATTTTTACCACCTAAATTAGAACCTTTTTTAAATTCATAGAAAAAATCCATTTGACCACCAATTTCTCCTGCTTTTGCAATTCCATTGTCAGCAACAATACTTACTGTTTTTTGAGCTTGAAACACATAAATATTAGCCAAATTAGAATGATGTTGTTTGGTTAAACTTGGAACAAAATTCATAATTCTATCATTATATGCTAAACTGGTTTGTTCGGGCGAAAAAACTTCTGGATTTCTATCCGAAAGAAAATTCATATTTTCAATTCTTCTAAGAGAAACATCTAATCCAACTCCTTTTTTAGTATATCCAAAATTCATTAATAAGGCACTACCTGGTTTCACGAAGGTATTACTAATTGTTTTCGGGTATAATATTGCATCTTCAGATTTATAATTATATTCTGAATTAAAGTAAAATGCTTTATGACTATAATTTAACCTACCAGCAAATCCATTGGTGAGTTCGTTGAAATTTGGGTTTTCAATGGTGGTTTTTTCAGTTCTACCCACGTATGAAAATCCAACAGAAACATCGGAACTCTCGATATTAAACAATCCAGATAAATTGAAATCTGAATTGAATCCGTAAATAGTTCCATTTCCAACATCAAAACCAGTTCTGTGTTTTCCGTAAAGTCCTGTAAATATTAGATTTTGAGTTGGTCTATACGTTATTTTCCCTCCACGAATCGCATTATTTATACCCAAAGAGCGATCTTCCCAGCTTCGTAATAATAATCCACTACCAAATTGTTCGTAAAAATGACCCGCTGTAATATCAAACTTTTTTGATTTATAATTAAGGAAATAGGTTCCGATATTAGTATTTTCATATTTTGGATTGAAATTCAATAAAGGTTTTGAAGCATAAGATTCTGCTT
>CANINJ010000258.1 GCA_947468985.1 Bacteroidota bacterium | reverse complement strand
TTTCCGAAAGACAAAAAGCAGTTTACAATGCGGTTTTGAGAGTGAAAAATGAAGCTACAAAAATGCTAACACCAGGAACACTTTGGAAAAAATATCATTTAGAAGTTGGAAAAATAATGACTTCCGAATTACTTGGTTTGGGATTAATTGATAAGGCCGATGTGCAAAATGAAAACCCAGAATGGCCAGCCTATAAAAAGTATTTTATGCACGGAACTTCACATCACATGGGATTAGACACGCACGATTATGGGATTTTGACCGAGCCAATGAAAGCCAATATGGTTTTTACCGTTGAACCAGGAATCTACATCCCAGCGGAAGGTTTCGGAATTCGATTAGAAGATAATGTTGTCGTTCAGGAAACTGGTGAACCTTTTAACATAATGCGAAATATTCCAATTGAAGTAGAAGAAATTGAAACGATTATGAATTCGTAATTTAGATAAAAGAATATAGACAAATAGATAATAGACGGTTTGCAGGAATGTGAGCCGTTTTTTAATTATCAAATAGTAATTAGGCAAAAAATTTAAAACTTATTTTTGCCTGAAGATTATAAAAATGAAACAAATCTTCTACAAGAACACTATTATTTCTTATTCCGATACCGGGAAAGGAACTGCTGTGGTTTTACTTCACGGTTTTTTGGAGAATCAAACGATGTGGAAGGAATTTACCCCAATTTTATCACATAAAAACCGATTAATTACCATTGATTTATTAGGACACGGAGCAACCGAGTGTCTTGGATACGTTCATTCGATGGAAAATAATGCGGAAATAGTAAAAGCCGTTTTATCTCATTTACGGATTCGGAAAGCGATCTTTATTGGACATTCAATGGGCGGTTATGTCGCTTTGGCTTTCGCCGAATTATATCCTGCAACTATAAAAGGATTGGTTCTTTTAAACTCCACATCTAAGGAAGATAGCGCCGAGCGAAAACACAATCGGGATCGTGCCATCAAAGCGGTAAAACAGAATTATGTCAATTTTGTTCGGTTGTCGATTGCCAATTTATTTAGTGAAAATAATCGAAAACGTCTTGAAAAAGAAATTGAAAACGTAAAATTAGAAGCTTTAAAGACCCCTTTACAAGGAATTGTAGCTTCACTCGAAGGAATGAAAATCAGGAAAGATCGAGAATTTATTTTGCACGAAAGTGAATTTCCAAAGTTGCTGATTCTTGGAAAAAAAGATGGTGTGTTAATTTACAAAGACAATTTATCACAAATTGAAAACACCAACACGGAATTAATAACTTTCCCTGACGGTCACATGAGCCACATTGAAAATAATGAGGAATTGGGAACGGTTTTATTAGAGTTTTTTAAAGGAATTTAAATTCACCGCAAAAGCTTTTGTGGTGAAAAAAACTAAACTTTCTCTTCAAACGGAATATTCTGATCTAATATTTCCCGCAATAAAATCACAATTTGTTCTAAATAATTCTCCAAGGTTTCTTTATTAATTGTTGTATTTATCTCTATCCCTTGCTTAAAAGTAAAAGGCATAAAACCCGATTTTAAATTTTTGAAAGAGATAATCCCAGCTTCCATCAGTTGGTCTAAAGCAAATTTTTCAAACATAAAGGCATAAGCCAAAACTTGAATTATTTTATCATTGCTAATATCTTCAGTAAGTCCATTCCAAGTAGTTAATATAATATCGCCCTTATCAACTTTTCCAGTTTTATAATCAATAATTCTGATTATTCCGTTGCGCTCTTCAATTCTATCTACTGAACCTCCAATATTAATTGGGTAAGGCAAATCAGGATGATAAAAGGTTTCTAAATATTTTTCTTCTAAAGCTAAAACTTTTATAGCATCTCCGTTTTTGACACATTCCAATTCGACTTTCAAAAAATTAAAAACATTCCGCTTGGCAACTTCAAAAGCCAAAAGGTTTCTTCCTTTTTTGATTTCACCCTCTTTATAAACCACTTTAAATTGCTTCAAAACCTCAGAATCAATTTGCTTAAAGCAATTTAAGATATCCGTTTCAGAAATAAATTTTCCGATAAATGGCTCGTACAATGCCTTCAATGTTTCGTGAATTATAGTACCTAACGTATTCAAAGCGATATTTTCTTCCACTTCTTCGACCTCTTTAATCCTCAAAATCTTTTGGAAATAAAACTGAATTGGATTCCGAATATAACTTGTCAATGCAGATGGAGAAAAACCGCTTTCGGCAATTTCCTTCAAGCGTTCCATCACTGTTTCCGACTTTGGAATTACCATGGGCTGATAGGCTTTTTCTGGAAGAACAGCGTTATAAATTTCGTGCGTAAGAATATGTTTGTATTGTTTTTCGACTTCTAATTGTGTGATAAAACGGCTTTTTTCACCTGCATCTAAACCTTCACTTTCAGTGTTATAAATCAAGTAAATATTTTTTGCCCGTTGCAACAAATGATAGAAATGATAGGTATAAATAGCGTCTTTTTCTTTGAATGTAGGTAAGCCCAATTCTCGTTTTACATCATATGGAATAAACGAATTCTGCGATTTTCCCGCAGGTAATTTTCCCTCGTTCATTGAAGTGATAATTACGGTTTCGAAATCTAAAACCCGACTTTCTAAAACACCCATAATTTGCAAACCATTCAACGGCTCCCCTTCAAAAGAAACCTCGGCTAAATCAATTACTTGTTTGTAAATTGCGTGAAGCGTATCAATTTTATCAATATGATTGTGTTTGGAATAGTAATTTATCAACTTATTAATTACTTTAAAAATTGAAAATACAAATGCTTTTGTGATTTTTTCATCTTCACTATCATTACTCAAATTGGCTTTTATAGTCTGCAATAATTGTGATAAAGATGCTAAAACTTTCAATGAACCTTCTTCCCATTTTCCAAATAACAAAACAAATAAATCACTTGGATTTGGATTCAAATCCATCAATTTTTGATGCGTTATAAAAGTATAATTGTATTGATTAATTGTATTTACCAAAGCACTTGTTTTGGCATAAGGTTCTACCAAAGGATGCGTTAAAATATCCAAAACATCTTTGTAATAAAACACATAATTCTTCGCATTTCTAGACAAAGCATTCGTATGCATTTTAAACAGTTTTGCAATTAAAATCTGGGCAGGATTGTTTTTACTTGAATATCCCATCGTAATATTCAGTGCGCCAACAGTTGCTGGAAGCG
>CANINJ010000257.1 GCA_947468985.1 Bacteroidota bacterium | reverse complement strand
TCCCCTGACGGAACCCAAATTGCGTATGCAAAAGACAACAATCTTTTTATATATAATATTGGCACAAAAACAACTAAACAAATTACTTCTGACGGAAAGAAAAACGCAGTTATAAATGGAATTACGGATTGGGTTTACGAAGAAGAATTTGCATTTGTTAGAGCTTTTGATTGGAGTGGCGACAGTAAAAAATTGGCATACATCCGCTTTGATGAAAGTCAAGTTCCTGAATTCTCAATGTCGATGTTTCACAAAGATTTATATCCAACAATTGAAACATTTAAATATCCAAAAGCGGGAGAAAAAAATTCAGAAGTTTCGTTACATATATATGATGTGATGGCAACGTCAACAAAAGAAATTAATTTAAAAAATTACTCTGATTTTTACATTGCCAGAATAAAATGGACTAATGACGCCACTATTTTATCGGCACAAGTATTAAATCGCCATCAAGATAATTTGGATTTATTATTCATTGATGGAAATTCAGGGACTCCAAAAGTGGTTTTGAATGAAAAAGACAAAGCGTATATCGATGTTACTGATAATTTGACTTTTTTGAAAGACAATAGTTTTATTTGGACAAGTGAAAAAAACGGATTCAACCACATTTATGTGTATGATAAAGCGGGAAAATTGAAAAATCAAGTTACCAATGGGAATTGGGAAGTGACGAATTATTATGGTTTTGACGATAAAAATCAAACTATTTTTTATCAATCGGTAGAGAATGGTTCTATTAATAGAGACGTTTATCGCATTGGTTTAAATGGAAAAAACAAAGTTAGATTATCACAAAATACTGGAACAAATTCAGCAACTTTTAGTCCGAATTTTCAGTTTTATATCAACTCGTTTTCAAGCGCTACACAGCCAACAACCTACACTTTAAAAGATGCTAAAACCGGAAAGGAATTACAATCTATTGAAAATAATGTGGCATTAGCCGATAAATTAAAAGCGTATAATTTGCCTTCAAAAGAGTTTTTTGTTTTGAAAACGGAAAAAGGAAATGAACTGAATGCTTGGATAATGAAGCCTAAAGATTTCGATTCCAATAAAAAATATCCTGTTTTTATGTATCAATATTCTGGTCCTGGATCACAACAAGTGAACAACGATTGGAATGGAACAGATGATTATTGGTTTATGATGCTAACACAACAAGGCTATATTGTGGCTTGCGTTGATGGGCGAGGAACAGGTTTTAAAGGGGCAGATTTCAAAAAAATGACTCAAAAAGAATTAGGGAAATACGAGGTTGAAGACCAAATTGACGCTGCAAAAGTTATTGGAAATTATCCCTTTGTAGATAAAAGTAGAATAGGTATATTTGGCTGGTCGTTTGGCGGATTTATGGCTTCCAATTGTATTATGAAAGGAAATGATGTGTTCAAAATGGCGATTGCCGTTGCCCCGGTTACGAATTGGAGATTTTACGATAGCATTTATACAGAAAGATACATGCAAATGCCACAAGAGAATGCGAGCGGTTACGATGAAAATTCACCGATAAATCAAGTGGATAAATTGAAGGGAAAATTCCTTTTAATTCACGGTTCTGGAGATGATAATGTGCACGTTCAAAATTCAATGCAAATGATTGAAGCGCTAATTCAAGCTAATAAGCAATTTGATTCACAAATTTATCCTGATAATAATCATGGTATTTATGGAGGTAAAACAAGAATTCAATTGTATAATAAAATGACAAATTTCATATTGAATAATTTATAAGCATCACAATTTGTGATAATTGAAAAAGAGAATACAACAACCAAAATTAAACCAAATCTAAATTAACTAATAACTAAAAAAATGAGTGAAACAGCAGTAAAATCAGCACATCCAAAGGGGCTTTGGGTATTATTTGGAACAGAAATGTGGGAACGTTTCAATTTCTACGGAATGCGAGCAATTCTTACTTTATTCTTAATCAATTCATTAATGATGAAAGAAGCCGACGCTTCTATAATTTATGGTGGATTCTTAGGACTTTGTTATTTAACACCAATGTTGGGTGGATTTATTTCTGATCGTTTTTTTGGAAATAGAAATTGTATATTATTAGGCGGTTTAATGATGGCTGCAGGACAATTTTTATTGTTTACAAGTGCAAGTGTTTTTGGTACAAACCTAAGTTTAGCAACTACTTTAATGTGGTCGGCATTGGGAATTATCATTTTCGGTAATGGATTTTTTAAACCAAATATTTCAAGTATGGTTGGAAGTTTGTATCCAAAACAAGAAAAGAGCAAATTAGACACTGCATTTACCATCTTTTATATGGGAATAAATTTAGGCGCATTCTTAGGACAAACAATTTGTCCATTAGTTGGAGATGTTGAAGATGCAGGCGGAATTAGAGACGTTCACGCTTTTAAATGGGGTTTCCTTGCCGCTTCAATTGCAATGTTACTTGGGACTTTAGTATTTTATGTATTAAAAAATAAATATGTTGTTACGCCAGATGGAAAACCACTTGGAGGATTGCCTTCAGGAAATGACGCTTCTGATTTTGAAGAAGGAGAAGCTCAAAAAGCGGTTTTTTCTTCTAAATCTTTAGTATTGGCAGTAGTTGCTTTTATTGTTTTATTCCTTTCTTTTCAATATTTATTGGACGGAGATAACTTCATTAAAACAATTATTTATCCTGTAATTTATGCAAGTGGAATTACGCTTGCAGGTTTAATTATTTCTGATAGTTCTTTAACTAAAATTGAAAGAGACAGAATTCTTGTAATTTATATTGTTGCCTTTTTCATTATATTTTTCTGGGCTGCATTTGAACAAGCAGGGTCTTCATTGACATTTATTGCTGACAATCAAACCGATAGAACTTTTATGTTTGGATGGAAAATGCCAGCGTCAATGATTCAAGTTTTTAACGGTGTTTTTGTATTTGCATTCGCCTTACCATTCAGTATTTTATGGGATAAATTAAGAGCAAGCGGACGAGAACCAATTTCGCCAGTGAAACAATCTATTGGATTGGCATTAATTGCGTTGAGTTATTTCATTATTGCATACAACGTAAAAGACCTTGGAAACAGTGGGCTTTTAGGAATTAAATGGTTGATTTTATTGTATTTAATTCAAACTTTTGCTGAATTATGTTTGTCACCAATCGGATTGTCATTAGTAGGTAAATTATCACCAAAACGTTTTGCTT
>CANINJ010000256.1 GCA_947468985.1 Bacteroidota bacterium | reverse complement strand
TCCTGCAATGCAAAAGAAATTAGATGGAATTGGAGAAAAAGCAGGACAATTTACAGATATGCAAGGCTATTATCACAAGATTAGGCACATTGAATACGTAGATCAAAATCCAATTGGTAGAAGTTCCCGATCAAATCCGGTTACCTATATTAAAGCATACGATGACATTCGAGATTTATATGCCAAAGAAAAATTATCTAAAATTCGAGGATATCAGCCCAAACATTTCTCATTTAATGTTGATGGCGGTCGCTGTGAAGCCTGTAAAGGTGAAGGGTCTATAAATGTAGAAATGGTATTTATGGCCGATGTTCAATTGCCTTGTGATGCTTGTAACGGAAAACGTTTCAAAAAAGAAGTACTTGAAGTTTATTTTGAAGGAAAAAATATTGACAACATTTTGACCATGACAGTTGATGATTCTTTGGAATTTTTCAAAGCAGCAAATCTTACCAAAATAGTTCAAAAACTACAACCTTTACAAGACGTTGGATTGGGATATGTTCAATTGGGGCAATCTTCTTCCACACTTTCTGGTGGTGAAGCACAACGAATCAAGTTGGCTTCGTTTCTTGTAAAAGGTAGTACAAAAGACAAGGCATTGTTTGTTTTTGACGAACCCACCACAGGATTACATTTTCACGATATTAAAAAATTATTGACATCGTTTGATGCTTTAATCGACAAAGGACATTCAATTATTGTGATTGAACACAATTTAGATATGATAAAATGTGCCGATTATATAATAGATTTAGGTCCTGAAGGTGGAGAAAATGGCGGGCAAATACTTGCTATTGGAACACCCGAAGAAATCATCAAAAACAAAGCTTCTATTACTGGTAAATACTTAAAAGAAAAGCTTTAAAGTTTAATTTATAACTTTTTAGGCGTTATTTTTTTAAAATTCTATTTATACTTATATTTGATACTAAATACTGAATTTATGAAACATAAAATACTATTATTCGCATTGCTCCTAACTCAATTTATAGGGTTTTCTCAACGATATAGATATACAACCACACTTTTTCCAGCCTCAACCATAACACAAAACGTGGTTTATGGAACCGCACCTTCAGTTGACGGATTTGGAACAGTAGAATCAAGCACAACACCGCAAAATTTATTGATGGATGTATATAAACCACAAGGAGACACTTTTACAAATAGACCCGTAATAATATTTGCTCACCCTGGTGGATTTTTCACTGGAAGTAGAAATGTTGACGATATGATGGCTTTTTGTGATTATTTTGCTCGAAAAGGATATGTAACAGCAACAATTGATTATAGATTAGGTTTTAGTATTACCGACAATGTAGCAATGCATTCAATAAGAGCAGTTTACAGAGGATTACAAGATGGAAGAGCTGCTATTCGTTATTTTAGAGCCAATTCAGCAACATATGGAATCGATCCTAATAAAGTTTATTTTGTTGGAAGTAGCGCTGGGGCATTCATTGCTTTACACAGTATTTATTTAGACCAAATTTCTGAAAAACCTGCTGAAGCTGGCATTAATCCTTACACAAACATTACACCTCCATTTTCTCATATTGCTCCAGATTTAGGAGGTTTAGACATTGGTGCTTATCTTGGCTTTAATGGAAAACCTGATGCCGTAATTTCAATGTGGGGAGCAATTCAGAGCACAAATTTAATTACTCCAAGTAACAATACTCCTGTTTTTCTAATTCATGGAGAAGCAGATTCAACGGTGTCTTTTAATACTGGAAGTCCATTTGGATATTCTTCTCTTCCCCAAGCTGATGGAAGTAATCCAATAAACACAAAATTGAATGCCTTGAATTTTACCAATAAAGAAACCTATTTTGTTCCTGGTGTTGGTCATGAGTTTTATGGCGTTGCCAATGGAACTTGGAGTAACGGAGCTGGTGGAAATGCCTATTGGCCTATTGTTTTAGATCGCTCAACTTCTTTTTTATGGAAACAACACAAGCCGACTGCCGACTTCACATCTATTCCTATTGCGCTGACAGTAAACTTCACTGACACGAGTTTGGGAGCAACATCTTGGTCTTGGGATTTTGGCGATGGCACAACAAGCACGCTACAAAATCCATCGCATACCTATACAGCAGCGGGTAACTATACTGTTGCTTTGTATATTGAAAATTTAAACAAAAGTTGGGACGAAATTAGCCACCCAATTACGCTGTCAACTATGGGATTGACTGATAATTCAAAAGAATTATTCCAAATATATCCTAATCCAACAAATGCTATTGTAACTATTTCATTAGGAAAAACAGCTTCAAAAGTGAATTATCAAATTATAGATTATTCCGGGAAAATAGTTAAGGAAAATTCACTTTCAGAAAGCCAATTATTTAATGTAAATGTTGAAAATTTGGAAAGCGGGCTGTATTTCATTAAAATAACGGTGGACGAAACTGTTGGTTTTGGTAAAATAGTTAAAAACTAATTTTATAATTTTATTCTGGGCGTTCCCAAAAGGGCGGGCTTTACGTTACAATCCAAGCTAAAAAGCTTGGTATATTCTCTTCAATCCCTAACGCAGTTTTCGACTCTAAGTGCATTTTAGGTTTTAATAACAACGAAAAAAGTCTTCATAATGAAGATTTTTTGTTTAATCAATTACTATTTTCTTAGTAAATCTTTTATTTCCAGAGACAATAACGGCGAGATACATTCCTTTACTAAAGTCAGCGACAGCAATAGATTCCGTTTGTTTAGCTTGCTCAAAAGTTTTTGAAAAAACCATCTTTCCTTGTAAATCAACCAAGTTAAAAGTATAATTCCTATCTAATTTACCACAATTGATATTTAAAAAATCTTTCGTTGGATTCGGGAAAAAACTCCCTTGAAAACCAGCTGCAAATTCTTCATTTGACATTGTAGTATCCACAACTGCAAAATGCAACATTGCACCTACTGCAGCTTTAGCGACATTATAATTATAGGTTGGATCCATATAAATTAAAAAATCTGATGTAGTATGTTTATGTGTAGTTTCATTTTTTTCAAAAAAACCAGTAATTATCTCATTGTTATTTTGAAACGGCATATAATCCGAAGAATACGCACGATCTAAAAAAGTATTTAATGGTGAATACAAACCTACACAGGTTATCAACTCGTTTGTAATTGTATTTGAAGCAGCATTGTTAGTAGTAGGAGCTGAAGTGTCGTTTTCACAGGTA
>CANINJ010000255.1 GCA_947468985.1 Bacteroidota bacterium | reverse complement strand
TTGGTAAAAATGAAAAATTTGGTCCTTATCGTCAAAGCGAAAGAAAACATTTGTACAAACAATATGCTGACGAATTAATTAATTCGGGTTGGGCGTATTATGCATTTGACACTTCAGAAGCGTTGGATTCCCAAAGAAAACAACACGAAGAGCAAGGAAAAACATTTATTTACAACCATCATAATCGTGAAAAATTAGATACTTCTTTGGTGATTTCAAATGAAGAAACGCTGAAAAGAATTGCGAATAATGAAGAATATGTAATCCGTTTTAAAACACCTGTTGACGAAACATTGCATTTAAAAGACATTATTCGTGGCGATGTAAAGTTTGAAACCAACGTTTTGGACGACAAAGTTTTGTTTAAAAGTGATGGAATGCCAACCTATCATTTAGCGAATATTGTGGACGACCATTTGATGGAGACATCACATGTAATTCGTGGTGAAGAATGGTTGCCGTCAATGCCATTACACGTTTTATTGTACCGTGCATTTGGTTGGGAAGCACCTAAATTTGCACATTTGCCACTGATTTTAAAACCTGTTGGAAATGGAAAATTATCAAAACGTGATGGCGATAAATTAGGATTTCCAGTGTTTCCATTAGAGTGGAAAACGGAAGAAGGAATTTCATCTGGTTATCGTGAAAATGGATTTTTTCCAGAAGCAGTTATCAACTTTTTAGCGTTATTGGGTTGGAATGACGGAACAGAACAAGAAATATTTTCATTGGAAGAATTGGTTGAAAAATTCGATTTGAATCGCGTTCATAAAGCAGGTGCAAAATTTGATCCCGAAAAAAATAAATGGTTCAATCATCATTATTTGCAAATGCAAAGCGATGAAAGTTTGGCGAAATCATTTGCCCCAATCGTAGCTTCAAATGGCGTTGCTGCATCTGAGGCACATTTAACGAAAGTGGTTTCATTGATAAAAGAAAGAGCCAATTTTGTTTCAGAATTTTGGAGTTTGTCTGACTTTTTCTTTGTGTCGCCATCGGGTTACGATGAAAAAGCATCGAAAAATTGGAAAGAAGAAACGCCAGAATTAATGCAACAATTAGTTGCTGTTTTAGAAACTATTGAAGATTTTACAACTGAAACAATCGAAACAACCGTGAAAGATTGGATGACCACAAATGAGATTGGAATGGGGAAAATAATGCAGCCGTTCCGATTGAGTTTAGTTGGCGCTTTAAAAGGCCCGCATTTGTTTGATATCGTGGCTTTCATAGGAAAAGAAGAAACCATAAAAAGAATTCAAAAAGCGATTGTAAGATTATAATTGGTATTTATAATTCATAAAAAAAGAGGCTTAATCGCCTCTTTTCTTGTTTTTTATCCATTTTATAACAAATGGGATAATGAGTTTTAAAGTTGTAACGTACCATTCTGAAAGTAGCGGTTTAAAAGAACCAACAACCTCATTTAGAATGTTTTTAGGAGATAGATTTTCTTTCGTTTTTTCAATACTTAAAGCAATTTTTTGATAGTGTATTTCGCTTTGTAATTTCAAAATTTCTAAATCACGATCTATTTCAGCGTAGGATGTATATTTTTTGGTATCCATAATTAGTCGTTAAAAAAGATTTCTGAAAATTTCCCCAAAATCGGTCCTTCAATAATTTTGTCTTTAAATAAATAGACAATTAAAGTGAAAAGTAGATAAATTCCCCCAACCGATAAAAAACCCAATGCATTACTTCCTAAATAAGTGCCAATTGCAAAAGCTCCTGCGATGGAACAAAACAACAAAACCATCAATAAAAATAAACCCATTAAGGCGATTTTCAAAATCAATGTCATCGATTTCATTGCCACTTTAAAACTTTTCAGCTTGTAATAGGCCAAATTACTATCAATATACTCTTGGGTTTCTGTTCGGATGTTTTCTGTGTTTTGTTCTAATTCTTCAAAAGCCATAATTGGAATTTATTTATGCATTTTTGCGTTTTGATTTTTTAAATCGGAAAGTTTTGTTTCTAAGAAAGAAATTACATCTTCAGATTTATGACTCATGTTTGAAACTAAATCTTCGTAAGTATCTTCCAAATCATACTTTGCGTTCGAGAATTTTCTTTTGAAAGAATTGGTTGCGTTTTCTAATTTGTGCTTCAAATCAGTTTTTGCATCGTCATAACTTCCTTTTATTTTTTCTCTGGTTCGTGAACCTTTATCTGGAGCAAACAAAATTCCAATTCCTGCTCCAACCACAGCTCCTGCTAAAAGAGCTAAAACCGTATTCCCTGTGTTGTTTGACATGATTTCTGTTTTTATAAGTTACTTCCATATAAAGATAGTGATTAATAAAAGGCAATCCGTTAAGAAGCCGTTAAAGTGTATTTATTTATGGTAAAAAACGAAATAAAGCGCCGTAATAAATAGATTTTCATCAAAGGGTAATTAGGGTCGTAAAATTAAAATAATTACTTAAAATTAAGCTGTGAAATCCATTTTTGATTGGGTAAAACTATTGATTTTGCAATTTCAATCAGAAATAGCAATAATAGAAAAAGCACCTAGAAAAAGTGCTTTTTAATTGTTCAACTCTATTTTAATTTATTTTAATGCTTCTAAAACTTTTTCGTTTTTTTCTGAAAGTTTCAATTCTGAAAGTTGATTTTTAAAATCGTTCAAATTTTCTAAATCGCTATTCAAATTTTGAATTGCAAAAAATCTAACCGACGGCATTTGACTTTTTAACGACATCGAATATAATTTCGATAACGATTCAGATTCTATATCTTTAAATTGAACTTTGTCAGAATAATTCAAAATCAAATTTGAAAATAATAATGCGTTGTTGTCGTTTTTCACGTTTTTGACAATTGTTTGACAAATTAAACTGAAATTATCAACGCTTTTAATGTTATCAACGATGGATTCTAATATTAGATTTGCAGCCGTTTCGTCCTTTTCTTTCACATATTTATTGATTTCTTTTTGCATCGACATTAATAAATTTTCTTCTTTTTTTCCTTTTTCTTCCCAAGCGTCTTTTAGTCCAACAGTTCTGTTAAATACTAATTTTTCAGCCGTTGAATCCTTATCAACATTGAAATAACCCAGGCGTTGAAATTGGAATTTATCCCCCGATTTTACGGTTGCCAAACTTGGTTCTACAAATCCATTTACAATTTGTAAAGAATTAGAATTCATAAATTCTAAGAAATTTTTCTCCTTGTGACT
>CANINJ010000254.1 GCA_947468985.1 Bacteroidota bacterium | reverse complement strand
GAATATTGTCCGAAATGTGACGATGTATTAATCGAAAAAGAAAAAAGCTTAGCATCGAGTAAATAGTATCGAAAATAATCCTTAAATACTTTAAAAATGACAACAACGAACCCGATTTTAGAACAAAATCAAAAACTAAGAACAAAATGCTTGGTTTACACCAGAGTTATGGGCTATCACCGACCTGTAGAAAGTTTCAATATTGGTAAAAAAGGCGAACACAAACAACGCACCCATTTCAATGAAGGAAAATGTAGCTAAACCAATTTATAGCTTAACACCTTTTACTTTATTAGATTACCCTCATAAATCAGCTTGTATTCTTTGGTTTGCAGGCTGTAATATGCGATGTTTGTATTGTTATAATCCTGAAATTGTTCTTGGAAAAGGAAGAATTTCTTTTGATGAAATCCTTGTTTTTCTGCAAAAACGTAAAAATTTGTTGGATGCTGTTGTTTTTAGTGGTGGCGAATGTCTGTTACATAAAAATATTATTGCTCTAATTCAAGAAATAAAGAAATTGGGATTCTTAGTTAAAATTGACACCAATGGCTCTAAACCTATTATTTTAAAAGAACTAATAGAAAATAAGTTGATAGATTATGTTGCCCTTGACTTTAAATCGATGCCAAATCATTTTGAAAAAATTACACAATCCAACCTTTTTAAATCTTTTGAAAATTCCTTTAAATCATTGACTAAAACAAAGTTTCCGTTTGAAGTTAGAACAACAGTACATTCTGATTTAATTGATTTAAAACAGATGCAAAGTATGATTGCTTACTTAGAAGATATTCATTACGAAGGCAATTATTACATTCAATTTTATGTAAATAACTCTAATACATTAGCTAAATTAGGTTATTCTAATCGGGAATTAGAACGAGAATTGCTATCAACTGATAAGATAAAAGTTTATTTTCGAGGATAAATTTAGATGCAAACTACTGATTATTAAATGTAAATGAAATATTTTCAAATTATTTTAATTAACTTTAATAGTAATCTAATTATTTAGTTACCTTTGTTAACCAATTGGTTAAACCATTTAGTTAAATAGATATGACTACAGAAGAAAAAATATTTAATGCTGCTCGAATTGTATTCCAACGAAAAGGTTTTTCGGGTGCACGGATGCAAGAAATAGCGGATGAAGCTGGAATTAATAAAGCGATGTTGCATTATTGTTTTAAAAGTAAAGAATTGCTTTTTAAAGCTGTTTTTATGAATGCTTTTAGTCAATTAGCACCACAAATAAACGAAATTTTCAATTCTCAAGATTCTGTTTTTGATAAAATAACAAAGTTTACGCATAGTTATATCTCATTTGTGATTCTCAATCCCTATTTGCCACAATTCATAATTCAGGAAATGAATAACAATCCCGAGTTTGTAATGTCTTTTATGAGTAATGAAAACAGACCAAATCCAGCTGTTTTGATTTCGCAAATTGAAACTGAAATAGCAGAAGGAATCATAAAACCAATTAATCCAAAACAGCTTTTGCTCGATATTTTTTCAATGACTGTATTTCCATTTGCAGCCCAAGTAATGCTGAAGGGAATGATTCAAATTTCGGATTCTGAATTTAATGAAATGATGGAAGAACGAAAAACGACCATCTCCGAACAAATAATTAATTCGATAAAAAAATGAAAAATACATTTAAAATAATCTTTTTGTTTTTGGTTTCTTTTGCCAATGCGCAGCAAAAAATAACGTTAGACGATTGTTATGCTTTGGCAAATAAAAATTATCCAATAGCCAAACAAACGGAGTTATTGCAACAGAAATCAGGTTTTGAAATCGAGTCGCTCAAAAAAGGGAAACTCCCCAAAATCGATTTAAACGCACAAGCAACGTATCAATCAGCGGTTACGGGTTTGCCAATTCCTTTGCCAAATGTTACGCCATTGAATAAAAATCAATATCGAGCGACTTTGGATATCAATCAATTGTTGTACAATGGTGGAGTGATTGATGTCAATTCCAAACTTAAAGAATCGCAAACCAAAACGCAACAACAGCAAGTTGCCGTGAATTTGTACCAAATTAAAACCAAAATTAATCAGTTGTATTTTTCGATTTTATTGGTTCAGGAACGAAAAGCGATTTTACTTTTAAAGCAAGATCAATTATACACCAAAATTAAAGAAGTAAAATCGGGAGTTAAATTCGGTGCTATTCTTCCTGCATCGGAGAAAGTTTTAGAAGCGGAAAATTTAAAAATTAAGCAACAACTTATTGAAATACAATTTGACAAAAAACGATTTTTAGAAAATTTAGCGACGCTCACTTTTTCTACTTTTGATGAAAATACAATTTTAGAGGAACCTATTTTTCTTAATGAAAATTCAAAAGATACAAATCGTCCAGAATTAATATTGTTTGATTTGCAAAACGAACAAATTGAAGTTTCAAAAGAGGTGATTTCGAAAAATAATTTACCAAAAATAAATGCTTTTGGTCAGGCGGGTTATGGAAATCCAGGATTGAATATGTTGGATAATTCATTTCAAACTTTTTATATGGTAGGTTTAAAAGCCAATTGGAATGTATTCGATTGGAATAAATCCAAGATCGAAAAACAAGTGCTTTCGGTTTCGGCAGACATCGTTTCAACAGAAAAGGAAACATTTTTGCTAAACAACAACTTGCAATTGCAGGAAATGGAAAATGAAATTAGTAAAACAGAAAGTATCTTAAAAACAGATTTGGACATTATAGATTTACGCGAATATGTTGTAAAATCGGCTGATGCGCAATTAAAAAACGGAGTGATCACTTCTTCAGAATATTTAGTAGAATTAACCAATTTATACGAATCAAAAACCAATCAAAAGCTGCATGCAATTCAATTGGCTTTGGCGAAAGCAAATTATCAAGTAACAAAAGGAAACTAAAAAATAAATCAAATAATCTTTGTCAAAGTTTAAAACTTTGACAAAGGTGTAAAATTAAAAACATGAAAAAAATAATCACATTCCTAATGCTTGCAAGTCTAATTTCTTGTAACAAAAACAACGACAAAGCCGACGGTTACGGAAATTTTGAAGCTACCGAAGTTACTATTTCGGCGCAAGCTAATGGAAATATCGAATATTTAGAACTCGAAGAAGGAGCTGTTCTCGAACCAAATATCCAAGTTGGTTTAGTAGATACGACCCAATTGTATTTCAATAAGCAACAAT
>CANINJ010000253.1 GCA_947468985.1 Bacteroidota bacterium | reverse complement strand
TTTATTTCTCTTCACGGGACAGGACAAACTGCATATCGCTTTAGAAATTATACGATTAATAACGGTTTATCTCAAAGTTCTGTCACATGTATCATTCAAGATAAAAATCATTCTCTTTGGGTTGGCACACAAGACGGTTTAAATCGTTTTGACGGCAAGAATTTTGAAATATTTACATCAGATGATACGCCTGGAATTGAAAGCGAATATATTAAATGTGCTGTAAAAACCAAAGACGGGAATTTATGGTTTGGGACAACTAATGGGTTAACACAATATAATCCAGACAAAGAGGTGTTTACAACATACTCTTTAGAACAAAAAACAGCCTTACAAATAGAAAGCCTTAGTTTAGACCCTTCAGGGATTATTTGGGTAGGCACAATTGGAAAAGGGGTTTTAAGCTTTAACCCAGAAAATCAAAAATTTAAACAATATCCAACTCTAATCCCATCTAAAAAAATCCAAGCGGTTTTTTGTTCCGAATCAGGAGAGTTATTTGTAAACACAGAAGATAAGGGTGTTTATGGAACGAACCAATTAAAAACAAAGGCTTTTTTGATACCAATAAAAAGTAAAAGTGCGAATCCCGTTATTATTCAAAGAATTACACAAAGCGAATTGGGTAATATATTATTTGGAAGTAACCAGGGCGTTTTTGAATATTCAATTTCACAAAAGAATACGTACCCAAAATTTCCACAATTGGAAATGGAGTTTGGCTACATGGGAATAGCAGATATTTATTTATCACAAAACAACAGTTGGTTCATTGGAACAACAAATAAAGGGTTATTCACTATAGCTTCGGACGGAAGTGTTTTTAATAGCACGCAGGATATTTTTCAAAAAAACGCATTACTTTTTAATGATATTAATCTTTTATTCTGTGATGATTCCGGTACTTTTTGGGTTGGAACGGATCGAGGTTTAGCAAGCTTTGACCCAATGAATCAAGGTTTTTTAGGAGTTGGTCCTAGTGGAAATTTAGAACAAGGCATACCCACCCCAAATGTTTGGAGTTTTGGAGAAGATAAATTTGCGCAATATACATTTATTGGAACCGATATCGGTATTTCTCGTTTTAATCGAAAATCAGGAAAGTTTGAACAATATTATAGAGACAATTCTCAATCGATAACAGGAGAAAGCGCTGAAACAGCAGCTCTTTCTATTCATGTAATAAATGAAAACAAAGTGCTTGTTGGTTGTGTAGATGGTTTATTTGAATTAAATATTTACTCAAAATATGACTATTCTTTTAAAAAAATAGATTACTTAGAAAACAAGGAAGAAGCGATAAAACACACGAGAATATATTCTATTGTTCATTGGAAAGAAGATAAATATTTTATAGGGACAAAAGGAGGTGTTGTTTTAGTTGATTTAAAAAAGAAAAAAGCTCAGGCCTTCGAACATTCATTAAAAAACCCAAATAGTACTATAACATTAGGTGTATGCAGACACATATATAAGGATAAACAAGGTAGAATTTGGTTTGCATCAAGCTCGGGGGAATTAAATTTATTAACAGTTAAAGCCGACAAGATTGAAATTGTGCCTTATAAATACAATTCAATATTGTTAAAAGTATCTAAAGACTATATTACATCAATATGTCAGATAGGTAAAAATGAATTCTGGCTTGGAACATTTGGGTCAGGTATAATGCACTGGAACGAGGCTACAAAAACCGCGAAAATTTTCACAAAAAAAAATGGGCTTCCAAATAATGTAGTTTATGGCATAGTTACAGACCTAGAAAACAATTTATGGCTAAGCACGAACAAAGGAATATGTAAATTCAATTCAAAAACAAAAGAGGTAACAAATTACACTGAAATTGACGGATTAATGAGTAATGAATTTAATCTCGGAGCGTTTATGAAGTCAATATCTGGTGAATTGTTCTTTGGTGGAATTTATGGGTACAATTATTTTAACCCGAATAAACTTTCGTTAAACAAGCCAAATGTTGGGGTCACTATTACAAAATTTAAATTAGATAAAAATTGGTTAAGACCTGGAGACAAAGATTCCCCACTTTATTTGCCAATAGCCAGAACATCGCATATTGAACTCAGTTATAGGCAACGAAGTTTCACTGTTCATTTTCAACCATCAGACCTGAGCAACCCTGAATTGGTTAATTATAAATACATTTTAGAAGGATCTGAAGAAGGAGAAGTAATGCTTGGAAACTCAAATGAACTAAGATTTAGTTTATTATCTCCTGGCGATTACACATTAAAAATATTTGCTAGAATTGGTGATGGCCCTTGGGGAAAAACGCCGGCTATTTTATCTCTTCATATTAAATCCCCATTTTGGGCCACATGGTGGTTCTGGATTATAATAACAATAGTTTTAGCAATTTCCGTTCGCCTTTTTATTCGAAATAGAATTGATTCTGAACGCAGGAAACAAGTTCGTTTAGAAATGAAAATTGCTGACAGAACACGCGAAATAAGAGAACAAAATATTCAAATTGAAAAACAAAGAAAACAACTTGAAGAAGAAAAAAACAAAGTTGTGAATAACCAACGTTTGTTGCAAATTGAAAAGGATAAAACTGAAAAATTGATTCGTAGAATTATTCCAGAGTCCACAGCAGAAGAATTAAAAAATAAAGGAACAGCTAGCGCCCGAGCATACAAAACGGTATCGGTATTATTTACAGATTTTGTTGGTTTCACAAAAAGCGCAGAACGAATGAGTCCGACGGATTTGGTAAATAAGTTGGATGTTTATTTTAGTAAATTCGATGAAATAATTGTTAAAAATAATCTGGAGAAAATAAAAACAATTGGTGATGCATACATGTGCGCTGGGGGAGTGCCAGTGCGCAATAATACAAATCCAATTGATACTTGTATTGCGGCTTTGCAGATTCAAGATTACATGCGAAAACGCAAAAATAACAGCATTATAAACAACACTGAATATTGGGAATTGCGTCTCGGTATTAATACAGGAGAAGTTGTTGCCGGTGTTATTGGAAGCGAAAGATTGGCTTATGATGTTTGGGGGGCAACGGTAAATCAAGCTCAACGCATGGAAATGCTTGGAGAACCGGGAAAAGTTACTATTACAGGAAATACGTTTGTATTAATAGAACCATATTTTGAATGTGTTTTTAGAGGAAAAGCACAATCGAAAAGTCGTGGATTGATTGATATGTATACGGTTGAACGG
>CANINJ010000252.1 GCA_947468985.1 Bacteroidota bacterium | reverse complement strand
TTTCGATATTCGAAATTGTAACGGGCTCTCCTCGCATTTCAAGTTTTTCGGATGTAGTATTAGCTTCAGGCATAGCAATCCAAAGAATTATATACGCCAAAACACCTGTTCCCCATGCAAAAACCATAATCAAAAGAAAGATTCTCAGCCAAACTTTATCAACACCAAAATAATGAGCTAAACCAGCAAGAACACCGCCAATCATTCCGTTTTCAGTATCGCGATATAGTTTTTTCGTAGTTTTATTTCCACTTGGAATATACGTTGCTTCAATCGGTTCGTCACCATCAATTCTATAATCTTCAGGTTGCCCCATAACCGTAATAATTTCCTCAACTTCTTTAAAGCTAATCACTTGCTTGTCATTGGAATGTTTCTCAGAAATCAATTCCCCAATTCTCATTTCAATGTCTTTCAGAATCTCGTCTTGACCAGAAGTGTTTGATAAAGAGCGTTTTATTGCTTCAAAATAATGCGTTAATTTTTGGTATGCTTCTTCATCAATGTGAAAAAACAACCCTCCTAAATTTATATTTACAGTTTTGTTCATCGTTTTATTTTTTAGTTGTGATTAAGTTTACAGCATCCGATAATTCTGTCCATGTACTGTTCAATTCGGTTAGAAACTCTTGTCCAATTTCTGTTAAACCATAGTATTTCCTTGGTGGCCCAGAAATCGATTCTTCCCAACGATAGTTGAGTAATCCGTCATTTTTTAGTCGTGTCAAAAGTGGATAAACCGTCCCTTCAACAACCAATAATTTTGCAGTTTTCAAAGTGTCTAAAATCTCAGATGTGTACGCATCTTTTTCCTTCAAAACCGACAAGATGCAAAACTCAAGCACCCCTTTCCGCATCTGCGCCTTCGTGTTTTCAATGTTCATTTCTTCTCATTTTTATTATTTTTTCTCTTTTTTTGGAGCTATTTCCCGCTTTCCGTTTCAATCTTTGTTCCTCTTCGTTCCACAAAGGATTTCCACTGCAATCGGGGCTAGCTTCGCCACCTGATTTAAACGTTTTTAAACACTAATTTATTGGCTTACTTGTATTTAAATACATTCTATTTTTCTATTCTTAAATCATAAATCTTAAATCATAAATCAGATTCAGTAATATCTTATGCAAATATATAGCTTTAAAACAGTATCTTGTTTTACATAGTACTGAATATTAACTAAAAATTAACATTTAACGCTTTTATGAGTTTTAAGATTGATAACAATAAACCCTTTATTTATCTAAATAAATCACTATATTTCGGGAAATTTAAACCACAATGAATCTTACAACACGAAACATAAATATTTTTTTACTCTTCAAATTGCCTTCCGCATTCATTTGTGGAGTTCGTGCCAAACAATTGGAAGCTGCAAAATGCGTCGTTTCCGTGAAACATCGTTGGATTAACCAAAACCCATTCAATTCGATGTATTTTGCAGTGCAAGCAATGGCTGCCGAATTGTCAACGGGTGCATTAGTAATGTATCAAATCAAAAAAAGCAACCAAAAAATATCAATGTTGGTTGCCAATAATAAAGCAAATTTCACCAAAAAAGCAACAGGCAGAATCACATTTACCTGCAATGATGGCGCAATAATAGAAAACGCAATAAAAGAAACCATCGCTTCTGGTGAAGGTCAAACTTTTTGGATGAAATCAATTGGAATCGACGAAAACGGAATTCAAGTTTCTGAAATGGATTTTGAGTGGAGCGTTAAATTAAAAAGTGTTTAAATCATATTTAAACGGAATTTAATCTCATAAAACGAAAGTTAAAACGCACTTAATTAACATTATATTATTTCACTTAAACCGTAATTTTGAACCATAGAATTTAATAAATATGAAAGTTTTAATTACAGGAGCAACAGGTTTAATTGGGAATGAACTGGTTTCTTTGTTACTTCAAAACGGTGTAAGCATTCACTATCTCACTACTTCCAAGAAAAAAATAGAAAACGAACTCAATTACAAAGGATTTTATTGGAATCCTGAGCAAGGCATTATCGACGAAAATTGTTTAATGGGTGTTGATGCTATAATTCATTTGGCAGGAGCCACAATTTCTAAACGTTGGACAAAATCCTACAAACAAGAAATCATCGAAAGCCGATTACTTTCTTCAGCAGTACTTTTCAAAGCATTAAAAAACAATCCAAACCAAGTAAAGCAATTCGTTTCTGCTTCTGGAACTGCTATATATCCGAATAATGCTAAAGTTATTTATGATGAAAATTCAAAAGAAATTGACAATTCTTTTCTTGGAAATGTCGTTTTTAAATGGGAAGAAAGTGCCGATAAATTCAAATCTTTAGGATTAAAAGTCTGCAAATTACGAACAGGAATCGTGCTTTCTAATAAAGGCGGTGCATTAATAGAAATGGCAAAACCTATTAAAATGGGAATAGGTTCTCCTTTCGGAATTGGAAAACAAATACAATCTTG
Source organism: Bacteroidota bacterium (assembly GCA_947468985.1). Classification (GTDB taxonomy): domain Bacteria; phylum Bacteroidota; class Bacteroidia; order Flavobacteriales; family Flavobacteriaceae; genus Flavobacterium. The sequence continues at coordinate 751 of CANINJ010000252.1, read as the reverse complement.
GATTCACATTCACGATATTGCGACACTTTATTTCTTTGCAATCTCAAACGATTTGGAAGGCGTTTATAATGCAGTTGCACCAAATTCTGTTTCTAATGAAAAGCTAACAATGACAATTGCTACGGTTTTGAAAAAACCACTTTTTATGCCCAACACACCAAAATTTATGATGAAATTACTTCTTGGCGAAATGCACGAATTGCTATTTGAAAATAGAAACTTAAGTGCACAGAAAATCATCGATAAGGGTTTCGTTTTCAAATACAAAACAATCGAAAAAGCATTAGAAAATATTTACGCATAAAAAAAGCTCCGTTTTTCTGAACGGAGCTTTTTTTCTATATAAAAGTGTGAATTAATAATTATATAAAATCTTTGTTTGTATCAATTATTTAAAGGAATAAAAACACATTTCATCTTTTTATTATAACAAATTTAAAAAATTTTGCAGACCGAAATCCCAATATTATATTAAAGTTTTTTTAATAAATCATAACGTTTGTTTTTGCAAGTTTTCTCTTATTCTAAATCTAAATCTTTATTTTGACTGCAATTATCTCAATAAGTTAAAACTTTATCAAAAATAATGAGTGACAATTTGACATTTTTAAGGAATTGGCAGTAATTTTGCAATCCCAAGAAAAGAATAAAAAAGAATGTTTAAAAATATATTTAAAAATAAAGACAAGATGACCACTGAAAATACTGAAATGGAGCAAGAACTCGATGAAACAACATTGGAAACCAATGC
>CANINJ010000251.1 GCA_947468985.1 Bacteroidota bacterium | reverse complement strand
GAAAAACAAACTATTGTCTTTTGAAAAAATTCCAACTTTCCAAAAAAACATCAATATCTTTAGGATTGTTATGTTCTCCGTTAATAACTTTTAACAATACAACTTCTGGTTTCCCTTTTTGTTTAAAAGCATATTTTTCAATCGTTTTACCATCGGGTTCCAAATCAGGCAATTCTTCCATTGTTGGTTTTCCTTCGTAACCATTTATAGAAGCCCAATAATGAAAAGTTTTATCAGTTGAAATAACTAATCCTTTATTTTTTGCTGAAATACCGCCATTATATGGATTTGTTAAATCATTAGTGCCATTAATAATCATAACAGCTATTGGTGTTTTCTTTTCGACACAATCCATATTTGAAGCATCGGGTAAATTTGCTACAATTGCAGTTATAGCTTTGAATTTTTCTGGCATTGTCATCGCTAATTTATATACCATGTGCCCACCTCCAGAAGTTCCAATTGCGAATATTTTCTTGGGGTTGATTAAATATTTAGATTGACAATAGTCTATCATTTTAGTGAAAAAAGTGTTTTCATCTATATTTTCAACATTTGCAATAGCAGGGGCATTTTTTCTACATTCATTCCAATTATTTAAATAACCATCAGGAAATAAGACGAGCAAATTTTCTTCATTGGCAATATTCAATAATTTTGACGCGCCTTTCATGGATTTTAGTCCATTACCCCCAGACCCGTGTAACACAAAAATTAAACTTGCATTCTTAAAATTTTTTAATGGTAAATTGAAATGAAAAGTTCTATAATGCCCATCAATTAAAATGGAATCGCTGACAACTTGTGCGTTTAATTTCAATAAAACGAATAATAATGCTATTGAAATTACTGATTTAGAATTTATTTTCATGAAATTTGAGTTTTAAATACGATATTTTATAATGTTCTATCGTTTGTATCTAATTTTGTGTTACAAATTTAGTTTAAATTGCGGATATGTTTATTTGAGAATTTATAACTTTGAAAAAATATTAATATTCAAATAGCAGATGCACTTTATATCCCAAGAATTAGAAGATTATATAGAACAACATTCTGAAAATGAACCTTCATTATTAGCGGCATTAAATAAGGAAACCTATCAAAAAATCTTGTTGCCAAGAATGCTTAGTGGTCACTTTCAAGGGCGTGTTTTGAGTATGCTTTCTAAATTAATTCGTCCCGTGAATATATTAGAAATCGGAACGTTTACAGGCTATGCAGCATTATGTTTGTGTGAAGGAATGCAAGAAAATGGGCAACTTCATACGATAGATATAAAAGAAGAATTGGTTGATTTTCAAAGAAAATATTTTGATAAATCTCCATGGGGAAATCAAATTGTGCAGCATTTAGGAGAAGCAATTTCGATACTTCCAACATTAGAAATTAAATTTGATTTGGTTTTTATTGATGCTGATAAAGAAAATTACATCAGCTATTTTGAGTTAATTCTTCCTAAAATGAATAAAGGCGGCATTATTTTATCGGATAATGTTTTGTGGAGTGGGAAAGTTTTAGAGCCTTTACAGAAAAATGATTTGAGTACAAAAGTCCTTTTAGAATACAACGAATTATTGAAAAACGATAGTAGAGTGGAATCTGTTTTGTTGCCAATTCGTGATGGATTAACCGTGAGTCGTGTGCTTTAATGTTGGAACGTGATTGTTAGAATAAATATCCTTTTGAAAACGGATGCCCTAGCCGAGACCTGCTTGCCGGCAGTCAGGTGGAAGTGGAAATCCCACGCTTTTAGGCTTGGAATGAAACGTAAAGCAGGAAACGAGCGAAGCGAACTGGCGAAGCAAAAAGCTCCAAAAAATAATTAATTTGGGAAATACTTTTTCTGTGTAATCAGGAATAATTTGTAACACAAAAATCCAGAAAAGGCACCAAAAATATAGCCTGAAATAATGTCTAAAGGATAGTGTAATCCTAAATAAATTCGGCTATAGGCGAAGATAAGTGGCCATAAAAAAAGGAATCCTAAATACTTGGATTTGGATTTAAAAAGTAGAAATAAAAATGTGGCTACTGCCATAGAATTGGTAGCGTGACCTGAGAAAAAACTAAATGTTTTACTTGATTTTACTATTCTAATAGTTGCCATTATTTCTTCATTATTGCAAGGGCGAAGTCGTTGAACAGCGTTTTTTATTAAGTTGGTCGTTTGGTCGGTGAATGTTATTAAAGCGGCAATAAATAGCACTATAAAAAGGGTTTGCTTTATGCCCATTTTTTTATAAGCAAAAAACAGAAGCAGCAAGAAAAATGGAGTCCAATTGGATTGTTTGGTGATAAATAGCCAAAGAAAATCAAATTTTCCGGAGCCTAAACCATTGAGAAAAATGAACGCCTGTTGATCTAAAGAGAGTATTTTTTCAAGCATTATGAATCGCGTTTTATAGGGCCTTCACTTTCGGGGGTTTCTACTTTTTGGGTTTCAATTTTAGCGTTTTCAATAGTTGACGTTGTATCTTTTAGTAAATTATCTTTCGCTTTATTGATTTCTTGTGTAATATTTCCAGTAAAATCAGTTATAGATTTTGTGTCTAATCCATTAGCATCGGCTCCTTTTTGAATTTCATTTTTGATGTCATTGGTCGCGTTTTTTAATTGCGCCATAGCTTTTCCCATTGTTCTTGCGATATCAGGGATTTTATCTGAGCCAAAAAGCATCAAGACTACAAATAAAATTAGAATTAATTCTCCACCACCTATTCCAAACATATCGATTTATTTTATTGCAAAGTTACAAAGTTTTTATGAAGCTGTTTTTAAATGTCCTATAAAAATATGTTAATCAAATTTAGATTTCACTTCTTCTTTTGGCCAAGTATTGTTTGTGATGTCAATATCTGCAGTCTCTAATTTTGGGTCAACTACAATTTTTTTAATTACTTTTTTTGTAGCAAATGTTCGGGTTACTTCATCGTCATTCATCCTCCAAATTTGCGCTGGAAAGGTTTGATTTTCAGTAGTTCCGTCTTCAAAAGTAAGTTCCACAATAATAGGCATCACCAATCCTCCAGGCTTTTTGAAGGTCACTTCGTAAAAATATTTAGGCGAATCGAATTTTGCGATTTCTTCTGGTTTGAAGTTGGTTTGTAAAAAATCATCTAATGTTTTTATTTCTTTAATTTCCAATGCTTTATTCATTTCCGGCTTAAAACTTTCACTTGTATTTGAAACCATAAAAACCATCGGTCCAGTTGTTCTCAATCGGTT
>CANINJ010000250.1 GCA_947468985.1 Bacteroidota bacterium | reverse complement strand
TTTTTTGATTCCGAAGAATTTGAAGAAATTATTCTTCATTACCTCGATATGGGAAAAGCTGCCTTGGCTAAAAAAGCCTTGAAATTAGCGCTTGAACAACACCCAAAATCAACTGGATTAAAATTAGTTCAAGTAGAAATGTTGGTCTATGAAGACAAACTCGAACAAGCAGAAAAATTGCTAAATGAGTTGTACGCCATCGAACCTACAAACGAGGAAATTTACATCCAAAAAGCAAATATATATTCCAAAAGAGACAATCACGAAAAAGCGGTAGAATTATTGCAAATCGCACTGAAATATACCGATGATTTCGCCGATGTCTATAATTTAATTGGAATGGAATACCTTTTTATGGACAATTTAGAATTGGCGAAAGACAATTTTATGAAATGTCTTGAAGAAGATACCGAAGACCAAGCAGCCTTATATAACGTGGTATATTGCTTTGAATTTTTAGATCAAAATGAAGATGCAATCGTTTATCTTAACAAATATATCGACAGAAATCCGTATAGCGAAATTGCTTGGCACCAAGTCGGAAGGCTAAATTACGGACTAAAAAGATATGAAGATGCGCTTCGTGCTTTTGAATTTGCAACCCTAATTGACGATGAATTTTTAGGTGCTTTTATGGAAAAAGCAAAAGCATTAGAAAGACTAAAAAAATACGAAGAAGCCATTGAAAGCTACACGCGAACTATCGAATTAGACGACGCAACTTCATACGCATTACTTCGAATGGGGAAATGTTACGAGAAAATTGGAAACAAAGTTTTAGCGCTAAAATATTTCAATAAAACAGTTCACGAAGACCCACTTTTAGATAAAGGTTGGATTGCAATTACTGATTTCTACGTTCGTCAAAAAAAATACCAAAAAGCCTTGTTTTATGTAAACAAAGCCTTGAGCATCGACAATCAAAATCGTTTGTATTGGAAGCGATTTGCAACTATAAACAAAGAATTAAATCTTTTTGAAGAAGCAGAATTTGGCTACAGAAAAGCAGTTGAATTTGGCGATTATCAATTGGATACGTGGTTGTTTTGGGTTGACATTCTTCAATTTTTAGGTGAATTTGAAAGCGCAATACAAACATTATTACAAGCTTCAGAATACTTCCCAGAAGAATATCAAGTTGAATATCGTTTGGCAGGATTGTACTTTATGATTCACGATGACAAAAAAGCAAAATTTCATTTAAGCAACGGACTTCGCTTGAGTTTCAAAAACAAATCGCTTCTTGAGGAGTTATTTCCTGTGGTTTGGGCACGCAAAATGGTTCAAAATGCAATCAATAAAGTGTCAAAATAAAATCTAAATGGCAAAGCACCAATTTGGTTTAGTTGGAAAAAACATCAGTTACTCTTTTTCAAAAGCACATTTTACGAAAAAATTTGAAGAACTGAATTTATTGGATTATTCCTACGAAAATTTTGACTTTCAAGACATTTCAGAATTGCCTAATTTCCTAAAAAACAATCCAAATTTAAAAGGCTTAAACGTAACAATTCCTTATAAAGAATCGATTATTCCCTACTTGGATAAATTATCTAAAAAAGCAACAGAAATTGGAGCTGTAAACACAATTCGCTTTACTAAAAAAGGGAAATTAAAAGGATACAATACTGATTATTATGGTTTTCAAAAAGCACTCGAACCGCTATTGCAATCCCTTCACAAAAAAGCATTGCTATTAGGAACTGGAGGCGCTTCAAAAGCCGTGGCATATTCATTAAATCAAATGGGAATTGATACTACTTATGTTTCAAGAACTTCATCAGGAAACGCCATTGGCTACAGCCAAATAACCGCTGAAACATTTGAAGAATACCAAATAATCATCAATTGCACGCCATTAGGAACTTCGCCTAATATTGATGTGTGCCCTGAAATTCCATATCAATATTTCACTTCCAACCACATTGCATTTGATTTAATCTACAATCCTGCTGAAACCTTATTTCTTCAAAAGGCAAAAGAACAAGGTGCCGTAATCAAAAACGGTTTAGAAATGTTAGTTTTTCAAGCGGAAAAAGCGTGGAAGATTTGGAGATTTTAACATCGTATTCATAAATTTTTTAAAAAACGAGTATTTTATCTTCTAAAAGTGTTTAATTATCGAAATTTCTTTGAATTTTGATTTCGCTTTTGCTATCTTTCGGGCGTTAAATAATATGAACCTTAAACATTTTAAAAATGTTAGAAGAAAAGAATGATAACCTGTCAATGAATTTAAATGAGACAGATGGAAATGTAGAGAATGTGGCACAAGAAGTGGCACAAACAGAAATTCAAGAAATTGCAGAACCTACAGAAAATTTAGTTTCGGAAATGGAAACTGCACCCGAAGCAATTGAAGAAGAAGTTATTGCAGAATTTGAAGAAGAAGCAGTTGTAGCTGATGAAATTGAAGAAATTACCGCTGAAGTAGAAAATACTATTGAAGTAGAAACTATTGAAGAAGCAACACTAACAGCTGAAATTGAAGTAGAAACGGAAACAATTGCACACGAAAATAGCACTGCTATTGCTGCAATTGAAACAGAAAATGCTGCTGAAAATGAAGACGAAACTTTAAAAGACCGTCACGAAATTCCAATGTTGAATTATGAAATTTTGTCTATGGACGAATTGATAATTGAATTGGAAAAATTGAGTGCTGTTGAAAAAGTAATGTCCGTTAAGGATCATATTGAAGAAATTAAAAATTCTTTTCTTGCAAAATACACCCATTTCATAGAAGAGAAAAAAGAAGAATTTGTTGCTGAAAATCCAGAAAGCAACGAAGAATTCCATTATCATTTGCCATTAAAGTCAAAATTTGACCAATTATATTCTCTTTTTAGAGACAAGAAAAATGCACATTTCAAGAGTTTACAAAACAATTTAAAAACCAACTTAGAGTTGCGTTTGGCGATAGTTGAAGAATTGAAAGAGCTTATAAATCCTCAGGAAAACATTAAAGACACTCTAAAACACTTTAATGAATTGAGAGAGCGTTGGAAAAATGCAGGTTCCATTCCAAAGGATAAATACAACCACGTTTGGAACAATTATCATTTTCACGTAGAGAATTTCTATGACTATTTGCATTTGGATAGAGAAGCAAGAGACCTGGATTTTAAACATAATTTAGAGCAAAAACAAAAAATTGTTGCCCGTGTTGAAGAGTTGGTTTTGGAAGTAGATATCAACAAGGCTTTCCGTGAATTGCAAGATTTGCATA
>CANINJ010000249.1 GCA_947468985.1 Bacteroidota bacterium | reverse complement strand
TGTAGCTATTTTAATAGTTTTCTCATAAGAAAGTAGTGCTTCTGAACCGTGATTTTGTTTGTAAATAGAATTCCCTAAATTATACGATGCAATGGCTTTCTTCGGATTATTAGATTGTGAAATTCGGTATTCAGCTTCTGCAGCCGCATATTTTTTATTTGCAAATTCATCGTTCGCTTTTGGCAAATTCATATCTTTTTCTTGAGCGAAAATTGCAAAAGAAAGCAACAGAAAACTATATATAATTAAATTCTTCATTATGCTTTTTCATTAAATAAATTCAACTTTTTCAACCATTTCGTTTTTCTTTCTAAGAAGAAAACATCTAATAACAACAAGAAAAATGCAATCCCTAAAAACCATTGAAACTGCGAATTATAATCGGTAAATTGTTGGGCTTCAAATTCTGTTTTCTCAATATTATCTAAAGCATTTTTCACATATTCTAAAACTTCTTTGGTGTTATTTCCATTAACATAACCGCCTTTCGTATTCTTAGAAATTACTTTTAAGCTTTCTTCATTCAATTTTGTAACAACAACTGCATTGTTTTGATCGCGTTTAAAACTCAAAACCCTACCGTTTTCTTTCAATGGAATAGGCCCGCCTTTTGCAGTTCCAACACCAATGGTTATGATTTTTAATCCCAATTTATTCGCTTCTTCTGCAGCATCACTTGCGCCTTCAGAATGATCTTCTCCGTCAGAAATTAGAATCAATAATTTGCTTGTTTTCTTGTCATCATCAAAATAGGTTGACGACAATTTTATGGCATCGTCTAATGAAGTTCCTTGTGAAGAAACCATCGAAGGATTCATGCTTTGCAAAAACATTTTAGCCACACCATAATCGGTTGTGATTGGTAATACCGGAAATGCGCTTCCTGCATACGCCACAATTCCAATTCTGTCACCCACCAATTGATTGATGATTTGTGAAACGATTTGCTTGCTTTTTTCCAATCTGCTTGGGGCAACATCCTCGCAAAGCATACTTTTTGAAACGTCAACTGCAAATACAATATCAATTCCTTCTCGTTTTACTGTTTCCGATTTTGTTCCGATTTTTGGATTAACCAATCCAATTACCAAGAATCCAAAAGCCAAAATTAAAACTGTGAATTTTAAAACAGATTTAAATACTGATTTTTCAGGACTTAGTTTTTGAATCATTTCTAAATCCCCAAATTCTCGTTGTTTTTTTCTTTTCCAATATTGATTGAATAGAAATAACAACACCAAAATTGGCACTATTAGTAAAAGGGATAAATATTTTTTTTCGTCTAATTCGTACATAAATAATTTTTTAATTCCATTACTTCATTCTCAATTTCGAGAAGAGTAGGGATTATATAAAACTTCTGAATAGTGTGTTTCGTAAACCTAATTCTATCAATAATAACAAACCTGCAAAAAGTGCAAATGTTCGGAATTTTTCATCATAATCGTAGAATTTCAATTCTTGGATTTCTGTAGTTTCCAGTTTGTTAATCTCATTATAAATGGATTCTAATTTCTGATTGCTGTTGGCTCTAAAATATTTTCCTCCTGTATTTTTTGCAATTGAACGCAACAAACTTTCGTCAATTTCCACTTTCATCATTCTAAACAAAAACTGTCCGTTTGGCGCAATTGCATATGGAAAATCCGCCATGCCGTTTGATCCAATTCCAATGGTATAAACTTTAATTCCGTATTGTTGTGCAATATCAGAAGCCGTTTGTGGCTCAATAAATCCTGCATTATTCACACCGTCAGTCATTAAAATCACGATTTTACTTTTGGCTTTACTGTCTTTTAATCTATTGATTGCCGTGGTCAATCCCATTCCAATTCCTGTTCCGTCTTGAAGTACATTGTCGTATTTTATACTTCTAATGGCATCTAAAACAACTGCTTTATCACTCGTTACTGGCGATTTTGTATAGGCTTCAGAAGCGTAAACTACCAATCCAATTCGGTCGTTTGGTCTTGCTTTTACAAAATTTTCGGCAACATCTTTCAACGCTTCCATTCTATTTGGCTTTAAATCTTTTGCCAACATACTTCCAGAAACATCGACAGACATTACAATATCAATTCCTTTTGTGGTTTTCGTTTTGCTACTCACATCAACCGTTCTTGGTCGTGCCATTGCAATAATTAAAGAGCTTAACGCCAATAATCGAAAGACAAATAACATCGGTTTCAATTTAGCTAAAAACGATTTTGAAGTTTTAAATCCTTGCAAAGAACTAATCTTTAAGGTTGCGGTTTGTTCATTTCTTTTCCAAATTTGCCATCCAATTACTATTGGAATCAAAAGGAAAAGCCAGAAAAATTCGGGGTTTAAAAAAGTCACTTTATTCATTGTTTTCGTCTTTTTTAAATTCAACAGAATTGATTACGCGTTCCGAAATTTGTTCTGCATATTTATCGCCTTCTTCGTGGAAAACCATCACTTGTTGGTAACCGCCGTCTTCTTTGAAAATTAGTATTTCATAATAAAGTTTTACACTTTTCTTTAAAATAGGATCTAATTTTACCATTGTTCCAAAACCTTTCAAGCCTGTAATTCCCATTTTTGTTTGGAATTCTTCTTGTTTTAAAACCACATTTTGTCCGCCAAAACCATCAATTGTTCCTTCTAAACCTTTTTGCAAGTCATATTCTGTTTCTTGTTTTGGTTTTGCAGTTACCAATGCGATATAGAAATTGCTCTGAAAACTTCCGTAAGTGAACACACTCGCTTCTTTTAACATCGCAATTACTGCCTTCGGAAATTGTTTTGTGGCATCAATTCGCGTCAATACTTTTGGCGTTTCAATATACACTTTTGGATTTCCGTATTCACTTGAAACCCATTTTCCTTCAACCAATTCTTTGGTAGGACGACCGATTATATTGTCTTTTACATAATCGAAACCTTTGGTCATTACAAAGAAAATAAACAATCCTAAAAGCGCACCAACTACAAATCCAATTGCAGTTAAAATCCGTGTTCTTTTTTGTTTTTTGAGCTTTTGCAAACGGCGCATTTCGTCCCATTCGCTAGTATCTTCTTCAATTTCAATTTCTAATGGTATGGATTTATCCAATGTCAAAATTGCTTTTTCAATCTTATTTTGGTCTTCTGCAATTTCATAATCCAATGGTTTAGATTTTGCAAATTTCACTAAATCGGCTTGCATTAAAACGCGTTCTAAATTTTCTAATGTTTCGGCCGAAACCGTCATTTTCTTTTTGATAGAAGCTGCCCGAAGTGCCAAAATCAATTCTGAAGTG
>CANINJ010000248.1 GCA_947468985.1 Bacteroidota bacterium | reverse complement strand
CTTTTAAATTAATGACATACGAAGGCGTCCTCAAAAAAATGCAAACCGAGTTTGAAAATCCTATTCAATATTATTTGATTTTTCAAGATAGTTTTCTAAATGTCAATCAGTTATTGAATAAAAATATTGAAATTAATTTTGTAGGTTATCAATGTTTGAATTGTGGAAAACAAAAGAAAATTTTCCGCCAAGGATTTTGCTATGATTGTTTTTTCTCAAGTCCTGCAGTAGGCGATTGGATTATGAAACCCGAATTAAGCACTGCGCATCTCGGAATTCAAGATAGAGATTTGGCGTATGAAGAAAAGGTACAATTGCAACCGCATATTGTTTATTTGGCTTTGTCAAGCGAAGTAAAAGTAGGAGTTACGCGCAACACGCAAGTTCCTACTCGTTGGATCGATCAAGGTGCAGAAAAGGCAATTGCTATTGTTGAAGTTCCCAATCGGTACTTGGCAGGAATTACAGAAGTTGCCCTAAAAAATCATTTTGCAGACAAAACCAATTGGCGGAAAATGCTTACGAATGATATTGTACATATCGATTTAATTGAAGAACGGTCAAAATTAAAGCAATTAATACCTGCAGAAGTTCGGGAATATTTTCATTTAGAAAAAAATGATTTATATGAAATGAACTACCCCGTTTTAGAATATCCAAATAAAATAAACAGTCTAAGTTTAGATAAAACACCTAATTTCAAAGGTAAATTAACGGGTATAAAAGGGCAATATCTGATTTTTGAAGACGGAACTGTTTTTAATGTTCGAAGTTCAGAAGGATATATGGTGCGGATTGATGTTTAAATAAAAAGCCCTTTTAAAGTTGATTTAAAAAGGCTTTTTATTTCGAATTAAAACGAACTTCTTATTATTTCTTCCCAAAAAAACCTTTCAACAATCCTTCCGCTTTTGTTTTCAAATCTTCTTTTGGTGTTTTTGTTTTTGACGTGTCTTTTTTAGTACCGTTCAACAAGTCTTTCAAAGCATTTGTTCCTTGATTTAACAATTTTTCTTTTTGCTGTTTTACCAATTGCGTGGTCAAATTAGTAACCGCACTTTTCATATCTGTAGTCACTTTTGGACTTTTGAAACTTCCTGTAAGAACTGCATTCACTGGAATATTTTCTAATTTATTTGCATCTGAAGGCGATAATTTTGCAATTAATTTATTGGCTTCAGCACCTAAATATTTTGCAGGAACATCTAATTTAATAGCGTAATTCATCAATTGGTCAAAACCGTGTGTTCCGCCAATGGTGGCTTTTATGTCTTGATATTTTATGTCAAACGGTTTCACATTCACTTTTCCGTCTTTAAAAGAAAGATTTGCTTTCACATCATTCAAGTTCAATTTTTGTAAATCAATGAATTTCAAATTGGAACTCAATGCCTTTAGAATTTCAGCATTTGAAGGATTTATAGTTGTTGAAAGCAGTTGCCCTGATAAATCTCCAGAAATTGTTTTTAAATCTGGTGTCATTTTTGTAGCATCTAAATTCCCTGAAAGTTGGATGTTTGAATTCAATTTTCCGTTAATAACTCCAGCAATTGGCGCAATTTTTTTCATCATTTCCAATTGGGTAAACGTTTGCTGAATGTCAACTTGGTTCAATCCCAAATCCATTTTGAAATTGGGTACTTTTTCTTTTGTAGAAACCGTACCGTTCATTCCAATTGTTCCTCCAAAAATAGAAGTTTTCATATTTTCTAAAGTTGCTTTTTGATCTTTAATAATTAATGTTCCTGAAACGGCAGTCAAAGTCAAATTATCATAAAGTACCGTATTTGCTTTAGCGGTAAGGGTACAATTTAAAAAAGCAGGAATTTTCATCGCTTCTTTTGTTGCTGTTACTTCTTTTGGTGTTGCGTCAGAAGTCATAAAATCGGAAACTGCCAATTGGTTGGAAACCATATTAAAATTACCTTTTAATTCTTGTTTTTTAAATAGAAAACCATAGAAATTGTCTAAAACTCCCGTAACATTAAAGTCGCTTTTTCCAGTGGCAGCTTTAAATTCCTGTAAATTGATACGACTCGGATTGAACTGAACCGTTGCTTGTGAAATCGCCAATTCCTTTCCTTTATCATCTGTATATTTGAATCCTGATAAACTCATTGTTCCCGAATTATCAATATTTTGATACTCGCTTTTGGTTACCGATTCCATATCAAATTTTGTTTTTACATCGGCTTTCAAAATTCCAGAAAGCGGTTTTGCTAATTTAATTGGATACGCTTTTGATAGGTTTGCCAAGTTAATTGTTCCTTTCAAAGCTGCATCAACCAAAGGGTTTTTAGTTACGTTTCTGATATTTGCTTTAGCATCAAAAATATCTTGGTCGATTTTGAAAGACAATTTATCTAAATTCACATACGTGTCATTCAAAACTCCCGTTTCGTTAATTATTTTGGTGTCAATCACAATATTCTTAACCGATTTTGGCAAGTTTGGATATTGAAAAGAAGCGTTATTCGAAGCAATTGCAATGTTGAATTTAGGCACCGATGTATCGGAATATAATCCTTTGGCAAAGCCAATAATTGAAAATTCGCCGGTAGTTTTCACGTCTTTTACACTTCCAGAATAGGCGGATGGAATCAATCCTAAAAAGTTTTCAAAGGAAGAAGTTGGTGTTTTGAATTTCAAATCATAATTCTGACCGCCAGCAACCATTTGAATAAAACCATCAAATTCCAAAGGCAATTTGTTGATTTGAGCCTTGTTTTCCTTGAAAGTATATTTGTTTTTATCTAAATCAATTCCCAAAACAGCATCTAATGTCAAGGAAACTTTTTTCATATAATTGATTTTATCCATATCCAATGAAACTTTTGCGGATGATTTTGTAACTAAATCCAATTTTGAAGCTGCAAAATCGCCAGTTCCAGAATGGTTCAAACTGTCCAATCTCATTTTGATTTTTGAACTTTCGTCAAAATAGCTGAAGGTGTAATTGTCAATAGAATATTCCTTAATTTTCAATGATAATGGCTTGCTTTTGCTTGCGTCTTTTTCGTCTTTGTTCTTTAAAGCAATGTCAAAATTTCCAATTCCATCTTTATTGAATAGGATATTTATCAAACCGTTTTTTGAAGTAATCGCTTCAATATTCATGGCTTCCTCTTTTCCTTTAAACAATTCTTTTATAGACATTTTCAAATTTAATTCTCCCAAATACACCAAAGTATCTCCTTCGAATGGCGCTTTATTGATGATGCTTAATTTTTCAATGGTGATATTTGCTTGCGGAAAACTTTTGAATAAACTT
>CANINJ010000247.1 GCA_947468985.1 Bacteroidota bacterium | reverse complement strand
TGATTTGTGAAATTGCGGCTCAAGCCAAAGCAAAAGGCAGTTCTGTTTATAAAGAATTATTGAATTTATATGTAGATTATGGATTCTACAAAGAATTTTTGGTGTCAATTACCAAAAAAGGAATTGAAGGTTTGGCAGAAATAAACCAGGTGATGGTTGATATGAGAACGAATCCTTTAAAGGAAATTAACGGCGAACGCATCGTGATGATGGAAGATTATAAAACTTCGGTGGCAACTAATTTATTAACAGGCGAAACGGAAACTATGTCGATTCCAAAATCGGATGTATTGATTTATTATACTGAAGATGGAGCAAAAATTGCAGCAAGACCAAGCGGAACGGAACCGAAAATTAAGTTTTATGTGAGTGTAAATGCAGAACTTGAATCTGTTGCTGATTTTAATGAAGTAAATGCTATTTTGGATACTAAAATCAAGAGGATTTTAGAGGATTTAAAAATCAATTAATGAGTAATTTTAAGAAAATATTTCCCTTTGTATTACCTTATAAAAAGTATGCCTATTTAAACATATTTTTTAATGTTTTGTATGCGCTTTTTGGAACGCTTTCCTTTATTTCATTAATGCCAATGATGGATGTTTTGTTTGGACAATCCAAAAAAAATTATGTCGTTCCAACGTATAAAGGAATTTCGGAGTTAAAGATTTTCATCTCTGATTTCTCGAGCTATTATCTTACAAATATTACCGATACAAAAGGAATTGGATACACTTTAGCACTATTGGTTATTGGAATTATCTCTATCTTTTTATTGAAAAATCTTTGTGATTATTTGGCAATGTTTTTCATTACTTTTTTGAGAAATGGAATTTTAAAAGACATTCGGAATGCGATGTACAAAAAAACGATAGATTTGCCTTTGGCATTTTTCTCAGAAAAACGAAAAGGTGACACAATTTCAAGGATTTCAGGTGATGTAAATGAAGTGCAAAATTCCTTTTTATCGATATTAGAATTGGCTGTAAAAGAACCCTTGACAATTATTTTTACGATAATTGCAATGTTTACAATCAGTGTGAAATTAACGATTTTTGTGTTTATATTTATCCCTGTTTCTGGAACTATAATTTCATTAATCGGGAAAAAATTAAAGAAACAATCTACAAAAGCACAAGAAGAACAAGGTATTTTCCTTTCTATAATTGAAGAAACCCTTGGCGGATTAAAAGTGGTAAAAGGATATAATTCTGAAAAATATTTTAATCAAATTTTTCAAAATTCAACAAATAAATTTTTCGGTTTATCAAATATAATTGGGAACCGACAAAATCTTGCTTCACCTTTAAGCGAGTTTATGGGAATTATGGTAATTGCCGTTTTACTATGGTTTGGCGGTCACATGGTTTTGATAGAACATACTTTAAATGGCGCGGTTTTTATCACCTATATGGGATTGGCTTACAACATATTAACTCCAGCAAAATCAATATCTAAGGCTTCCTACAACATAAAAAGAGGAAATGCTGCAGCGGAACGAATTTTAGAGATTTTAGAACAAGGAAATCCAATTGTTAGCAAAATTGATGCAATTGAAAAAGACACATTTGAATCTGAAATAAGTATTAAAAACATCAACTTTAAATACGAAGATGAAATTGTTCTTAAGAACTTTTCATTGGAAGTAAAAAAAGGTGAAACTGTTGCGCTTGTTGGACAATCGGGAAGTGGAAAAAGTACGATTGCCAATTTATTGACTCGTTTTTATGATGTAAATGAAGGCACAATCGAAATAGATTCCGTTGCTATAAAAGATATGAATTTGCAATCATTACGAGGATTAATGGGATTAGTAACGCAAGATAGTATCTTATTTAATGATACTATAAAAGCAAATATTTCGTTAGGAAAATTAGATGCTACTGATGAAGAAATTATTGAAGCATTAAAAATTGCCAATGCGTATGAATTTGTAAAAGACTTACCAAAAGGCATTTACACCAATATTGGCGACAGCGGAAACAAACTTTCGGGCGGTCAAAAACAACGATTGTCAATTGCTCGTGCCGTATTGAAAAACCCACCGATAATGATTTTGGATGAAGCAACATCAGCTTTGGATACAGAAAGTGAAAAATTTGTACAAATAGCTTTAGAAAATATGATGCAAAACAGAACTTCAATTGTAATTGCGCATCGCCTTTCTACCATTCAAAAAGCAGATAAAATTGTGGTTTTGCATAAAGGTGAAATTGTAGAACAAGGCACACATGATGAATTAATTGCAAGGAACGGGACATATAACAAATTGGTTACGATGCAATCATTTGAATAAAAAATAATATTATGACACAACGCTATTTTGCAATCTTATTTATTATAACATCGGGAATATTGTTATTAAGTTTGAATTATTTTCTCGGGGAAGAAAAAGTTACTTATTGGTCAGCAAGACTAATAATTATTTGGATTTTGTTAGGATTTTATTTAGGGCAATATTCAAGTAAATATCCAAAAGAATAGTCTACTATGTTCATTAACGACAAAAATATCAAGATTCCTGAAGATCCAAATACTATTGTTTGGAAGTATTTAGACTTGTCAAAATTTGTCGATTTATTGTTATATAAAAAATTATTTCTTTCGCGTTCGGACAAATTTGAAGATCAATATGAAGGTACTTTTAGCGAACCTACATTTGAAGAAATTCGGAAGTTATCCATTAATAATCCTGAATTTTTAGATTATTATAAATCCCACCGTGAAAATGTAGTGATTAGCAGTTGGCATATCAACGAATATGAATCTTTTGCGATGTGGCAGATTTTCACTCAAAAAAGTGAAGGATTGGCAATTCAATCTACTTTAGGGCGAATTCAAGAAGCATTGAAACTCGATACTACGTACAACCAGCATATCGGCGAAGTGAATTATATCGATTATAAAAAAGAATATATTCCTTTTGACAATGCTTTTTTTCCCTTTTTATTCAAGCGAAAAAGTTTCCAATACGAAAGAGAAATCCGAATTATTTCTGATGTTACAGAATTTGAATTGAAAATTGATAACGGCTTGAAAATCGATGTTGATATCAACCAATTAATCGAGAAAATTTATATCCATCCAAAATCGGAAAACTGGTATAAAAATTTGGTGATTGAATTGGTACAAAGACTTGGTTTTGATTTCACCATTGAAAAATCTGATTTAGAAAGTGACATTCTAATTTAGAATCTTGCTGTGATTTTAAAGTTGAAAACCCTTGTCGTCATATAATTTGGAATACCGTATTGATTTTTCGTATAAACATCACGAACCCAAGTATTGGTAATTGCATTCAAAT
>CANINJ010000246.1 GCA_947468985.1 Bacteroidota bacterium | reverse complement strand
TCAAGTAAATTAAAAACATTCTCTTTTATTCTAATGCTTCTAGGAGCCCTTGGAATTGGGTATGGTTTTTTTAATGCCCCAAAAGATATTCAAGAAGTTGAAACTATTCTTTCCGCAGAAACGCATCACGAATCAGGAAAAAATGCTCACGAAGCTCATGCTGTTGCAGGAGAAAATACAGCACAAGCTGCCGAAAAACATAAGGAGCATTTGGAACACGTTTTGCACCAATTGCAAAATAAACCATGGGCTGCATTATATGTTGCTTGTATTTTCTTTATGCTTATTTCATTAGGAGTTTTAGCATTTTATGCCATTCAACAAGTAGCACAAGCAGGTTGGTCTCCAGTATTATTTCGAGTAATGCAAGGAATTACAGCGTATTTGCCGGTAGGTTCAATTATCTTTTTTGCATTTTTAATTTTATGTGGACTTCATTTTAATCACTTATTTATTTGGTTAGATCCTGAAGTAATCGCATCTGATAAAATCATTGCAAACAAAGCTGGGTATTTAAACTTTCCTTTTTGGATTATTAGAGCTGCTATTTTCTTATTAGGATGGAACGCTTATCGTTATTTCTCTAGAAAAAATTGTTTGGCTCAAGATGAAGCAAATGATGACAGTTTCTACAAAAAGAATTTCAACATTTCAGCAATTTTTCTGGTTTTCTTTATTGTTACAGAATCAATTATGTCTTGGGATTGGATTATGTCAATTGACCCACACTGGTCAAGTACATTATTTGGATGGTATGTTTTTGCAAGCTTCTTTGTAAGTGGAATTACTACTATTTGCTTAATTAGTTTATACCTAAAATCTAAAGGATATTTAGAAAACGTAAATACAAGTCACATTCACGATTTAGCTAAATTTATGTTCGGTTTCAGTGTATTCTGGACGTACTTATGGTTCTCACAATTTATGTTAATTTGGTATGCAAATATTCCTGAAGAAGTAACGTATTTTGTAACAAGAATTGAATTATACAATCTTCCTTTCTTTGGTGCGGTTGTTATGAATTTCTTATTCCCAATATTAATTTTAATCAATACCGATTTCAAAAGAATTACGTGGATTTTAGTTATGGCTGGAACAGTAATTTTATTAGGTCACTATGTTGATTTCTTTAATATGATAATGCCATCAGCGGTTGGTGATCAATGGTTTATCGGTATTGCAGAAATTGGTTCCGTATTTTTCTTCCTTGGATTGTTTATTTTTGTTGTGTTCACAGCATTAACTAAAGCACCTTTGTTACCAAAGAGAAATCCATTTATAGAAGAGAGTAAACATTTTCATTATTAATATTTAAAGAAGTAAACAGATGACAAGTTTGTTGGTAATTATAGTTTTAGTTTTATTAGCTATTGCATTGTGGCAATTGACTAAGATATTCGATTTATCTCAAGTAGGTGAATATAAGAATAGCTCTCAAGTTGCAGATGACACTGATAATAATACACAAGGGTATTTAATGTTTGGTTTTTTGGCTTTCATATATATATTTACAATATATGGTTTGATTGTTTGGGGACCTTTAGTTTTGCATACCCCGGCTTCGGCTCACGGTCCATTAATCGATGGTTTAATGAATGTGACTTGGGTTTTAATATTTATTGTTCAAGCAATTACACAGGTTTTGTTGCATTATTTTGCATTCAAATACAGAGGTAAAAAAGAAAATAAAGCGTTGTATTTTGCCGATAATAATAAATTGGAAGCAATTTGGAGTGTAATTCCAGCTATCGTTCTTGCAGGTTTAATCCTTTACGGATTGTATGCTTGGACAAATATCATGTTTATTGAAGATGATGAAGATACGGTTATAATTGAATTGTATGCACAGCAGTTTAACTGGACTGCCCGTTATGCTGGTAATGATAATGTTCTTGGAAAAGCAAATGTTAGATATATTGAAGGTGTTAATACCGTTGGAGTAGATATTGAAGATCCTTATGCTAACGATGATGTTGTAATTAAAGAATTGCACATTCCTAAAGGAAAGAAAATACATTTCAAAATGCGTTCTCAAGATGTATTGCACTCTGCTTATATGCCTTATTTCAGAGCTCAAATGAATTGTGTTCCTGGAATGGTTACAGAATTTGCATTTACACCAACTTATACTACAGCAGAATATAGAGATTTGCCTTATATGGTTGCAAAAGTTGCTAATATCAATGCTATTAGAGCAAAGAAAACCATCGAACTTGTTGCAAAAGGAGAACCTGCATTAGATCCTTACGAATTTGATTTCTTGCTACTTTGCAACAAAATTTGTGGAGCTTCTCATTACAATATGCAAATGAAGATTGTTGTTGATACCCCTGAAGACTATGCAAAATGGTTGAAAGATAAAGCTACAATTGTTCAAGATGTAAAAGCAGAAAAACTTTCTAAAGAAGCGCCTGCAGAAGGAGTAAAAGTAAAAGATACCGCTTCAATTGTCCCTGTTACAGCGGCAAAAGTAGCTATGAAATAATATTTAAATTTAAAGTAAACAAATATGTCAGCAGAAGGTCACGGACACGAATTAGAACACGATCACGAACACGAACACCACCATAAAGATACTTTTATAACAAAGTATATCTTTAGTATCGATCATAAAATGATTGCCAAACAATACTTAATTACTGGTATTTTTATGGGAATTATCGGTGTTGGATTGTCAATGCTTTTCAGAATGCAATTGGCTTGGCCAGAAGAATCGTTTAAAGTATTCAATTTCTTCTTAGGAGATAAATTTGCACCAAATGGTGTAATGACAAATGATATTTATTTGGCTTTAGTTACCATTCACGGAACGATAATGGTTTTCTTTGTACTAACCGCTGCCCTGAGTGGAACGTTTAGTAACTTATTAATACCACTTCAAATTGGTGCACGAGATATGGCTTCGGGAACATTAAATATGATTTCCTATTGGTTGTTCTTCCTTTCAAGTGTAATTATGATTTCATCACTATTTGTTGAAGCAGGTCCTGCATCTGCGGGTTGGACAATTTATCCGCCTTTGAGCGCACTTCCGCAAGCAATTCCTGGTTCAGGAATGGGAATGACTTTATGGTTGGTTTCTATGGCAATTTTCATCGCATCTTCATTATTAGGTTCTTTGAATTATGTTGTAACGGTTATAAACCTTAGAACTAAAGGAATGTCAATGACAAGATTGCCTCTTACAATTTGGGCTTTCTTTGTAACAGCAATTATCGGAATCGTATCTTTCCCAGTACTTTTGTCAGCAGCATTAATGCTAATAATGGACAGAAGTTTTGGTACTTCTTTCTTCTTATCTGATATTTATAT
>CANINJ010000245.1 GCA_947468985.1 Bacteroidota bacterium | reverse complement strand
GGGATCTTCAATGAATTTGCTTTTTCAAGTTTCGCAGGTCCCATATTATCTCCAGCAACAACGTAATCCGTTTTAGCTGAAATTGAACTCCCCACTTTACCACCATTATCTTCAATGGCTTTTTTCAAATCATCACGAGAAAATTTCTCAAAAACACCAGAAACCACAAAGGTTTTACCAGCAAGTTTATCGGTAGCGTTAGGATTAATTTTTTCAACTATTTCAAATTGAACTCCTTGTGCTTTTAACTGCTCTAAAATCTCTTTATTAATTGGATTCTCAAAAAAGTCAAGTACGCTTTGCGCAATTCGTTCTCCAATTTCATCAACTAAAACCAAATCCATAAAAGTGGCTTTGCTTAAAGCATCTATGTTTTTATAATGTTTCGCTAATTTTTTGGCTACCGTTTCCCCAACAAATCGAATTCCAAGTGCAAATAAAACATTTTCAAATGGCACGTTTTTAGAATTCTCAACGCCTTTAACTAAATTTTCTGCCGACTTCTGAGCCATTCTTTCCAATGGCAAAATCTGTTCAACTGTTAAATTGTATAAATCGGCATAATTATGAACCAAACCGTTATTGAATAACAACGCTACCGTTTCTCCGCCAAGCCCTTCAATATCCATTGCTTTTCGAGAAATAAAATGCTGAATTCTTCCAATAATTTGAGGTGGACAACCATAATAATTAGGGCAATAATGATTGGCTTCACCTTCTGAACGCACTAACTCTGTTTGACATTCTGGGCAATGAGTAATGTAAGTTGTAGGAATTGAATTTAATGGACGCTTACTTAAATCAACTGCTATAATTTTAGGAATAATTTCACCGCCTTTTTCAACAAAAACTTCATCACCAATACGAATATCCAATTTTTCAATTTGATCCGCATTGTGCAAAGAAGCGCGTTTTACAATTGTTCCCGCCAATTGAACAGGTTCTAAATTGGCAACAGGCGTAATTGCACCTGTGCGACCAACTTGAAATGAAATCGAATTTAATCGTGTGGAAACTTGTTCTGATTTAAATTTGTATGCCATTGCCCAACGAGGCGATTTTGCTGTGAAACCTAATTCATCTTGGTGTTGAAATTGGTTGACCTTCACCACTACTCCATCCGTTTCATATGGCAAATTGTGTCTTTGAACATCCCAAAAATCTATAAACTGAAATACTTGGTCTAAATTCCTAGCTAATCTTGGCTCGTTTGGAACTTTAAAACCCCAATTTCTGGCACTTTCTAAACTATCAATTTGAGAATGAAACGGCAAATTTGGACCTATTATAAAATACAATAAACAATCCAAAGGGCGCTTTGAAACTTCAGCACTATCTTGTAATTTCAAACTTCCAGAAGCTGTATTCCTAGGATTAGAATAAGGCAATTCGCCAATATCCATCAATTCTTGGTTCATCTTCTCAAATCCTGCGAAAGGCAAAATGATTTCTCCTCGAACATCAAATTTATCAGGGAAATTGCCTTTTAATTTTAACGGAATTGACTTTATGGTTTTTATATTATTGGTAACATCATCGCCTTGAAAGCCATCACCACGAGTTACTGCCCGTTTTAATTCTCCGTTTTCATAAGTAATACTTATAGATGCGCCATCATATTTCAATTCACACACGTATTCCAAAGGAACATCACCCAACACTTTTTGGATTCTTTTTTCCCATTCAATCAAATCTTCTTTGGAATAGGAATTATCCAAAGAATACATTCTGTAGTCGTGTTGAACGGTTTTAAAGTTTTTTGTAATAGCTCCACCAACGCGCTGTGTAGGCGAATTTTCATCAAAAAATTCAGGATATTTATATTCTAAATCTTGAAGTTGTTTTAGTTTTAAATCAAATTCAAGGTCAGAAATTGTAGGTTTATCCAACACATAATAGTTATAATTGTGTTGGTTTAATTCTTCTCGTAATTGCAGAATCGTATTTTGAATATCCATTTAACAAAGTGACAAAGTTACAAAGGCTCAAAGTTACAAAGTTTAATTTATGAACCCGAAGTTATTCTGAAAATTTAAGACTCAATAATAGAATTTACTTGTTTGAATAGTTGTCCATCACTCAAGAAAGAACCTTGCTGAATCAATTCAAAAAGCGATTGATTTCTGTCTTCTGTAAATTCTTTTTTGCCAATTTTCATTTCAATTGTTTCGGTAAACATATTGTCGCTCAACCATTGCAAACCTTCTTTTGTCAAAAAATTAGTTTCTGGAACTAATGATTTCAATACTATCGATTTTACATAAGTATCGAAACATTGAAAAAGGAAAATATGATTTTTTGAGAAATGTTCTAAATATTCTGTTTTTGCAAGTACGCCTTCCCAAACTAAATCAGAGAAAACATCCAATTCTTGTTCAGCAATTTCAGGTTGTTCTACTTTAATTTTGTCCCATTCGGCTTTATCAATAGCTTGTGTAGAAAGAAAATTAATGAACTCGGTGTGCATTTCTTCAAATTGCTCTTTAGTAAGTCGAGAGTATTTCATTTATGCTGCATTTATTTCAGCATCTATTATCAGATGCAATTAATTTAATTAGGAAAGAATCTGAAATAAATTCAGATTAAACAAAAAAAATCCCGATTTTCATCGGGATTCAATTATATGAATTTAGAAATTATGCTTTTTCAGCAACAATTTCGTATGCTAATTCAACTATTACATCTCTGTGTAAACGTACAGTAGCAGCATATTTTCCTGTTCTTTTTACGATTCCACTTGTGATGAATTTTCTGTCAATTTCTTGACCACCTTTTGCTAAAGCTGCAGCGATATCAATATTCGTGATTGAACCGAATAATTTTTCTCCACCTGCTTTTGCAAATATTTTAATTTCAATTGCTTTCAACGCTTCCGCTAATGCTTTGGCATCGTTAACAACTTTAGCTTCTTTATGAGCTCTTTGTTTTAGGTTTTCAGCTAATACTTTCTTTGCAGAAGCTGTAGCTAAATGTGCGTGACCTTGAGGTATTAAAAAGTTACGACCGTAACCATTTTTTACAGTTACTACATCATCTTTAAATCCTAAATTTTGTACGTCTTGTCTTAATATAAGTTCCATGTTGTTGTCCTTTGTTATTAGAAGTTAGTCCCGCTGAAGCGGGACAACAACTGTTAATTTTAAATTATTTTAGTAAATCAGCCACATATGGCATTAATGCTAAGTGACGTGCTCTTTTCACAGCTACTGACACTTTTCTTTGGTATTTTAATGAAGTTCCTGTTAAACGACGAGGAAGAATTTTTCCTTGCTCATTAACGAATTTCAATAAGAAATCTGCATCTTTATAATCGAT
>CANINJ010000244.1 GCA_947468985.1 Bacteroidota bacterium | reverse complement strand
TCTGTAAAAGATACCGGTATTGGAATTAGCAGTGAAAAAATTGAAGGATTGTTTGAAAATTTCCAACAAGCAAATAGTTCAACATCAAGAATTTTTGGTGGAACAGGATTAGGACTTGCCATTGTAAAACAATTGGTAGAACCTCAAGGTGGTACATTAAATGTAGAAAGCACCGTTGATGTTGGTTCTACATTTAGTTTTATTTTGCCATTTAAAAAAACAAATGAAACGTTACTTCTTGAAAGTGAAATAGTAGTAGTTGATAATGAATTGAAAGACATTAAAGTTTTAGTTGTAGAAGATTTAGAACTCAATCAATTGTTAATTAGAACTCTACTGGATGATTTTGGATTTGAATGTGAAATTGCAGCCAATGGAAAATTAGCAATTGAAAGATTAGAAACTAAGGATTTTGATATTATATTAATGGATTTACAAATGCCAGAAATGAATGGTTTTGAAGCAACTGAATACATCAGAAACAAGTTAAAATTAACAATTCCAATAATTGCATTAACTGCAGATGTTACCACAATTGATGCTGAAAAATGCATAGAAGCGGGAATGAACGATTACATTTCTAAACCCATTGATGAAGGAAATTTATTCAGGAAAATGATTGCATTAATTCAAAAGCCGATGAGTGAAGAAACTAATTCTTACGCTTCAAATTCTTCTTCAACAAATGTTGATTTAAGCTATTTAATGGAACGCACAAAATCGAATCCAAAATTAATGTCGGAAATGATATCTATTTATCTAGAACAAACACCTCAATTAATTCATACAATGAAAGATGGTTATAAAGATTTGGATTGGGGAAAATTACACGCTTCAGCTCATAAAATGATTCCTTCTTTTTCAATTATGGGAATAGATTCTAAATATGAGAATTTAGCTAAAAAGATACAGGAATACGCTTCAAACAAAGAAAATCATGAGGATTTAGAAGATCTGATTAAACAACTTGAATTTGGTTGTGAAGTGGCTTGTATTGAATTAAATCAAGAACTTAAAAATATAAATACTAAATTATAATGGAAAAAAAAGCCAAAAAAATTAGACTATTTTTAGTAGATGATGATGCTCTTTTTCTAAAATCATTAGAAATTGATTTTCATAATCAATCCGATTTTGAAATAGAAACATTTGCAACAGGTGAACTTTGTATTGCAAATTTATCAAAAAATCCAGATGTAGTAATCTTGGATTTTCATCTGAATGGAATTGATCAAAATGCCATAAATGGATTGGATACTCTTGTAGCAATTAAGGAATATAATGTTGAAATACCCGTAATTATGTTGTCCTCACAAGATAAAATAGACATAGCCATAAAATGTATGCATCACAATGCTTTTGATTATGTTGTGAAAAGTGAAACTGCATTTGTACGATTACAAAAAAACATTTCTACTATTTTTAGTGATCAAAAAATTAAAAAAGAATTGAATTGGTATATGGATAGAATGTAAATTATCCCTTAAAATAATTTGGTACAATTCTAAAACCTATAAAACTTTGTACCTTTGCAACTTTACAGCTTTGCACCTAATTATATGAGAATAGATATTATTACCGTTTTACCAGAATTATTGCGAAGTCCGTTTGAGGCATCGATAATGAAACGTGCTATTGATAAAGGAATTGTAGAAGTTCATTTTCATAATTTACGCGATTATACAACCAACAAGCAGAAGTCTGTAGATGATTATCCTTTTGGTGGCGGTGCAGGAATGGTTATGACGGTGCAACCAATTGACGCTTGCATCACTCATTTAACAAGTGAAAGAAGTTACGATGAAATCATTTATATGTCGCCAGACGGAGAAACATTGAACCAAAAAATGGCCAATACAATGTCGATGTATGAAAATATTATTATCCTTTGCGGACATTATAAAGGAGTAGATCAAAGAGTTCGTGACCATTTTATTACCAAAGAAATTTCAATTGGCGATTACGTTTTGTCAGGTGGTGAACTTGGCGCATTGGTTTTATCTGACGCTTTAATCAGATTAATTCCAGGGGTTTTGAGCGATGAAACATCCGCATTAACAGATAGTTTTCAAGACGGATTATTATCAGGCCCAATATACACGCGCCCCGCAGATTATAAAGGCTGGAAAGTTCCTGAAGTTTTAACCAGTGGGAATTTTGCTAAAATTGACAAATGGCGAGATGAAAAGGCGTATGAACACACCAAAAACAGAAGACCGGATTTATTAAATGAATAGAAATTATTTTAAATGTTGAATGTTGAATTTTAAATGAAAAGACAATGTGTCAAATAATTTATAATTTATAATTTATAATTCAAAATAATTATTTACTTTTGCACCCACATTTGACCAACCTCTGGCGAAATCCGCGAATGTTGCTTAGATTTAAAACCATAATTAAAAAAATTATCATGGCAGATTTAATGAAATTCGTTAAAGACGAATTTGTAACAAAAAAAGAATTCCCTGTATTCGGAGCTGGAGACACAATCACAGTTTACTACGAAATTAAAGAGGGTGAAAAAACAAGAACTCAGTTTTTTAAAGGAGTTGTTATTCAAAGAAGAGGTTCTGGAAACACAGAAACTTTTACTATTCGTAAAATGTCAGGTGCAATTGGAGTTGAGCGTATCTTCCCAGTAAACTTGCCAGCTTTGCAAAAAATTGAAATCAACAAAAAAGGTGCTGTTCGTAGAGCTCGTATCTATTACTTCAGAGAGCTTACTGGTAAAAAAGCAAAAATTAAAGATAAAAGAAGATAGTCAAATGTCTTTTTATTATAAAAGTCCCAACAATGTTGGGACTTTTTTTTATAAAAAAATAATACTTAATTTACATTTTCAGCAATTTAAGTGTTTTTTTTTAAGAAATTCATAAATCAATCGTTATAGTTGTTAATATAATTACTTTTCTTTTTGAATGTATTATATTTGTGTACTCAAATTTTAAAAACTAAAAACTTACAATAAAAATGGCAAAAATTAAAGTAGCCAATCCAGTGGTAGAATTGGATGGTGATGAAATGACACGAATTATCTGGACTTTTATTAAAGAAAAACTTATACTTCCTTATTTAGATTTAGACATTAAATACTACGATTTAGGAATTGAAAGCCGAGAAGCTACTAAAGACCAAATCACAATTGATTCTGCTGAAGCTATAAAAAAATATAATGTTGGTATTAAATGTGCTACTATTACTCCTGACGAAGAACGAGTGAAAGAATTTAATCTTTCAAAAATGTGGAAATCACCAAACGGAACTATCAGAAATATTGTAGGAGGAACAGTTTTCCGTGAACCAATCATTATGAG
>CANINJ010000243.1 GCA_947468985.1 Bacteroidota bacterium | reverse complement strand
GATTTACAATAACTTGTTTACAAAGTTAGTAAAATAGGGCTTTAATAAAAGATAATTTATCTTATTTTTGTATAAAAGAAATTCGTTGAAAGTATATTTTTTAGGCACCGGCACGTCGCAAGGAATTCCTGTTATTGGAAGTCACCATTCTGTATGCCAAAGCGAGAACCCTAAAGACAAGCGATTGCGGGTTTCTGTATGGATTTCTTGGGAAGGATTTTCTTTCGTAATTGATTGTGGACCAGACTTTAGACAGCAAATGGTAACATCGAAATGTCCTAAAGTGGAAGCTATTTTATATACTCACGAACATTCCGATCACACCGCTGGAATGGATGATATCCGTCCTTTTAATTTCAAACAAGGAAATATTCCAATTTATGCGCACCAACGTGTACTTGAAAATCTCAAAAAACGCTTCGATTATATTTTTGAAACGGTGAATAAATATCCTGGCGCTCCAACGGTTTCTCCAATTGAAGTAATCAATAATCAACCTTTCATTTTAGGTGGAAAATCAGTAATTCCAATTGATGTGATGCACGGAAACCTTCAAGTTTTTGGCTATAGAATTGATGATTTTGCCTACCTTACGGATGTGAAAACTATTGAAAATTCAGAACTTGAAAAGTTGAAAAACTTGGATGTTTTGGTTATAAATGCTTTACGGGAAGAACCACACAACACACATTTTAATTTGCAAGAAGCCTTGGATTTTATAGATTTGGTTCAGCCTAAAAAAACCTATTTGACCCATATAAGTCATATTTTAGGTTTTCACGATGAAGTACAACAAAAACTCCCAAAAAACGTTTATTTAGCATACGATAATTTAGAAATTAATATTTAAAAAATGAAACAATCCCTTTTACTTTACCTTTTTATTCTTGCATTGGTTTTCAATGTTTTCACTTATGCTTATTACTCAAAAGAAGTAGCTTTTCAAAAAGAGCAGTTGGATAAATTAACTAAAAAATCACAAGCAAAAGAATTAAAATTGAATGATAATCTGATTGATGCGAACTACTTTTCATTAGAAAATAATGAGAAAGCACAGAATTATTTTTACTCTGATGTACCCGAAAAAAATGTAGATTATGCAACATTAATTCCATTATTAAAAGATAAATTAATGGATTTTAACGATAATCCGAATGGAAATCCTTACACTGGTCAAGAAAAATTAGGGACTAATAAGTTTATTATCAACAAAGTAAAAGTGCTAAACCACCGATGGATTATTGCTGATTATAGTGATGGGGAATATTGGGGCGAAGTTTTATTGAAGTATTTTGTAAACGATGACAAAAGTATTTCCTTTGAAGTCAATCAATCTTTAGTGTATCAAAAACAGTAAGAAAATGTTTAGCCACAGATTCACAGATTTATATTATTTTTAGTCACGAATTACACAAATTTCCACTAATAAATTCGTGCTAATTAGTGAAATTCGTGTTTGCTTTTTAATTTGTATTTGTTTTGAATTAAAGTTGAATGTAGTTTATTTTTCTAACAACCAGCTTTTCAAATCATAAAAATTCTGAGGTGAAACTCCGTGGCCAATTGGATATTCTTTATATGTAGTTTTAATTCCTAGACTTTCTAAAATAGCGGGTGATTTTCTTGCCCAATCCACAGGAATTACTTGATCAACTGTTCCATGGGAAGCAAATATTTTCAAATTGCTAAAATCATTTTTTTGATAGTTTTCTTTAATAATATCTAAGTTCAAATAACCGCTCATTGCAGCCACTTTTTGAACTTTTTCAGGATAAGAAAGTGCAATTGAATAACTCAAAATAGAACCTTGGCTAAAACCAATTAACGTTACATTGGAAGCGTCAATTGGATAATTAGCAATCAATTCATCAATGAAATTCACCACTAAATCTCTTGAAATTACTGCTTGGTCGTGGTCTGAAAATTTATTCTGATCGGCATCAAAGTTGATGGCGTACCAAGCATAACTTCCATATTGCAAATCATAAGGTGCTCGTGCCGAAACTACATAATATTCGTCAGGAAGTTCTGCAGCAAACGAAAATAAATCGGCTTCATTGCTTCCGTAACCGTGTAATAGCAACAATAATGGGTTTTTATCTGCTTTTATTTTTGGTTCTCGAATTTGATAAACTAATGATAATTCCATATTTATGAGATGCTTTTAAACCATTTTTGAAAATAATTACCCAATAAAGGCATTGGTTTTGTAGTTCCATTTATGGCACTGAAAATCCCATAACTCCATAAAACAGAAACAGAAATCCACATTGGTGCGGAAATCATAAGGCTGTCAAAATTGCTAATTATTAACCCCAAAGAAATAAAAGTCAATGAAATTCCTAATGCTTGACGAATGTGAAATGACGCAAATGAATTTTTACTTTCACTGTTCATCGACATTGCTATAAAAACTCCAACTACTAAAACGTAACTTGTTATAGCGGCTATTTTTCCTTCTTCTACTGAGTTTTCCATACTATTTTAAGCTAAAACTAATTTTCCTTGATTGTAAATTCCGTAAACTTTACCTTTCATTTCAATTCCAATAAAAGCGGAATTTTTCGATTTTGATAAGATGTTTTCTTTGTTGAAAGTCCAAGTTCCATTTGGGTTAAACAGCGTAATATTTGCGATTGAACCTTCTTTTATTGCAGAGTTTTCAATGCTAAACGTACTTTTTCCAGCAGTTAATTTTTCGATTACTTTTTCCAAAGGTAGCACGGTTGTTAACGCTCCAAAAGCAGTTTCCAAACCGATTGTCCCATTTTTGGCTCCGTCAAACTCCATTTTTTTATGTTCAATATCAATCGGATTATGATCTGAAGTAATCATATCTATGGTATTGTCTAGAACTCCTGAAAGTAATGCTTTTCGGTCTTCCTCGGTTCTTAATGGCGGTGCTACTTTAAATCGGGTGTCAAAACCATCTAATTTTTCATCTGTTAAAACCAAATTATGTACGGCAGCACTACAAGTTATATTCAATCCTTTGGCTTTTGCATTTTTAATTAATTCAACCGATTTTGCTGTTGAGATTGTTGGAATGTGCATTTTCCCACCTGTATATTCTAATAAAAACAGGTTTCTTGACAGTTGAAGTTCTTCAGCTAAATTTGGAATTCCTTTCAATCCCATTCTTGTAGAAACAACGCCTTCATTCGCAACTCCATTACCTTTTATGGTTGCATCTTGGCAAAAAGCAAGTAGCAATCCGTCAAAATCTTGAACATATTGCAATCCTATTTTCAGCAGATTGGCATTGTCAGTATTTTTATTGTAATCCCCAAAAGCAACTGCTCCCGCATTTTTCATATC
>CANINJ010000242.1 GCA_947468985.1 Bacteroidota bacterium | reverse complement strand
TATACTTATGATGTGATACTACTTAACCATTAAAACTCAAAATTATGTCTAAAGTAAGTATTTATGGAAACGGGTGGACTAACCTAGTTTTCGAAGGAAGAAACAAAGAATATGGCGCGTATCAATTACGGAAAGAAGATTCTGCAAACACAATTACAGCTTTCTTTTTTGGAGTGTTATTTATTATTTCAATTTTTGGAATCGGATATCTATTAAGTTCTTTTAATTCAAAAGCAGTAGTTGCGGAACCTGACCCCTTTTACCCTCCAATTCACATAACAAAATTTGAAAATCACATTCGAGAAGAACCGAAAAAAGAAGTCCTTCCTTTGAAAAAGAAAGAAATTGAAAAGGTAATTACTAAAAAAGATTTAATAAATCCGATAATTACAAAAAACACGGAAACGTTAGATGATATTAATACTAATAAAGAACAAAAATCATCAAAATCACCACTGTTAGGTTCGCCAACGGGAACTATCACAACAATTCCCATTTTAACAAATGGCATCCCTGAAGGTGGCGCAAAAAAAAATGACGTGCCTGTAAATACAAATGCATTAGATAAACTCCCAGAATTTCCTGGCGGAATAGCTAAATTTTATTCCTATGTTGGTAATCATTTTGAAAAACCTGAAATAGATGGAGAGCAAACTATAAGCGTTTACGTTTCATTTGTGATAGAAGAAGATGGGACAATGTCGAATATTAAAGTACTTCGTGATCCTGGTTTTGGTTTAGGCACAGAAGCAATTCGAGTATTGAAATCATTAAAAGCAAAATGGACGCCTGGAATGATTGCAGGTCAAGCAGTTCGAACTTCTTATAATTTGCCGATATCCGTAAAATTAGAATAATTCGGATATTAAAAAAATAGTATTTTAAATTTCGGTTTTTGATTTGTTTTATATCCTAATTACAAATCAAAAACCGTTTTTTAAAAACTACTTTCCGTATATTTGCACCATTAAAATCCCAATTATGGAATCTGTTTTAGAAAATGTACTTCCAACTGGAAAACCAAAATGGTTAAAAGTAAAATTACCGATTGGTCAAAAATATACTGAGCTTCGTGGCTTGGTCGATAAATATAAACTCAACACGATTTGTACTTCTGGAAGTTGTCCGAATATGGGTGAATGTTGGGGAGAAGGAACTGCAACGTTTATGATTCTTGGAAATATTTGCACGCGTTCGTGTGGTTTTTGCGGCGTAAAAACTGGAAGACCCGAAACTGTAGATTGGGATGAACCAGAAAAAGTAGCGCGTTCCATAAAAATTATGAATATTAAACACGCTGTAATTACGAGTGTTGATAGAGATGATTTGAAAGATGGCGGTTCTATTATTTGGATTGAAACGATAAAAGCAATTCGAAGAATGAATACAACGACTACTTTGGAAACATTAATTCCAGATTTTCAAGGAATAGAAAGAAATATTGACCGAATCGTTGAGGCGAATCCTGAAGTGGTTTCTCATAACGTAGAAACCGTTCGTAGATTGACAAGAGAAGTTAGAATTCAAGCGAAATATGACCGAAGTTTAGAAGTTTTGAGATACCTAAAAGAAAAAGGGATCAACAGAACTAAATCGGGAATTATGCTTGGTTTAGGGGAAACTGAAGAAGAAGTTTTTCAAACTATGAAGGATTTGCGTCAAGCGAATGTTGATGTCGTAACCATCGGACAATATTTGCAACCAAGTAAAAAACACTTACCGGTGAAGGAATTTATAACTCCCGATCAATTTGCAAAATACGAACAATTTGGACTTGAATTGGGTTTCCGACACGTTGAAAGTGGTCCTTTAGTAAGGTCTTCTTATAAAGCTCAAAAACATATCCTATAAATTATTTTAAATTTTGAATTCTAAATTTTAAATGAATCTAAAAACAAGAATTGCCATTAATGGATTTGGGAGAATTGGTCGGAATTTATTTCGATTGCTTTTAAACCATCCAACAATTGAAGTTGTAGCAGTTAATGATATTGCCGATAACAAAACGATGGCGCATCTTGTGAAATATGACAGTATTCACGGGAAACTTCCTTACGAATGTAGTTTTACAGAAGATTCAATTGTTATAAATGAAAAATCCTACTTATTTTTTCACAAAAAATCAATATCAAATTTAGATTGGAAATCCTTGAATATCGATTTTGTAATTGAAGCTACTGGGAAATTCCACACTTTTGAAGACATAAACGCACACATATTGGCTGGAGCCAAAAAGGTAATTTTGTCAGCACCATCAGATGTTGATTCTATAAAAACAGTGGTTTTAGGTGTCAATGAAACTATTCTTGATGGCAGTGAAACTATAATTTCAAATGCGAGTTGCACCACTAATAATGCAGCCCCGATGATTAAAATTATTGACGAATTATGCGGAATTGAACAGGCATATATTACGACGGTTCACTCTTACACCACCGACCAAAGTTTGCACGATCAGCCTCATAAAGATTTGCGCAGAGCCCGTGGCGCCTCACAATCTATAGTTCCAACAACAACTGGAGCAGCAAAAGCACTGACGAAAATATTCCCAAAATTTGAAGGAAAAATCGGAGGTTGCGGCATTCGGGTTCCCGTTCCGGATGGTTCATTGACAGACATCACATTCAATGTGAAAAGACAAGTTTCCATTGAAGAAATTAATGCCGCATTCAAAACTGCATCACAAACCGATTTTAAAGGTATTTTAGATTATACCGAAGACCCAATTGTTTCTGTAGATATTATTGGAAACACCAATTCTTGTGTATTTGACGCACAATTAACATCCGTTATTGATAAAATGGTGAAAGTTGTGGGTTGGTATGATAATGAAATTGGATATTCTTCACGAATTATTGACTTAATTTTATTATTAAATAAAAAATAATTTAGTATCTTTATTCTTATTTATATATCTGTAAATGAGAACTTTAACATTTTATTTTAGTTTGACAAATTTTTCTTTGTTTCCAAAGGGAACACTTCCATTTTTAGATAATTCCATTTTCGCAATTTCAATAAGTGAATTCAATTTGATTCTTATTCTCATTTTGATTTCAGTCTTAATTGGATTAGGAATTTATTTTGCTTGGAAAAACAAGAATTTGAAAGAAAATGTATTTATCCTGGAAGACAAAATATTAGCATTGGAATTGGAGAAAGAAAAAGCAGAAAAAGCGTTTAAATCTCGCAATGAATTTTTATCAACTGTTAGTCACGAACTGCGAACTCCATTGAATGCAATTATTGGTATAACCCACTTATTAATTGAGGATAATCCGAAAAAGGCACAAGAAAATTATTTGACATCTTTACAATTTTC
>CANINJ010000241.1 GCA_947468985.1 Bacteroidota bacterium | reverse complement strand
TCCATTTGTGCAACCATATTCATTACACGGTCAGTTGCTTCTATTTTCCCTTGAGGTAAAAGTGCAAATTGAGATACTTTTGCAGAAACAAATAACATTGCAGATGAGTTTTTACAAGTAGCAACACAAGCGCCACAACCAATGCAAGTTGCCGCATCAAAAGCTCTGTCGGCGTCATGTTTTGGTATAGGAATTGTATTGGCATCAATCGTATTTCCTGATGTATTTACCGATACAAATCCACCCGATTGTTGGATTCTATCAAAAGAACTTCTATCAACAACCAAATCCTTAATTACAGGAAATGCTTTTGCTCTAAAAGGCTCAATATAAATAGTATCGCCGTCTTTAAATTTACGCATGTGCAATTGACAAGTTGTTACCAATCTGTCTGGACCGTGCGCTTCGCCGTTGATATACAACGAACACATTCCGCAAATTCCTTCGCGACAATCGTGATCAAATGCAACAGTATCTTCTCCTTTTACGATTAATTCATCGTTTAAAATGTCAAGCATTTCAAGAAAAGACATATCTGGTTCGATATTATCAACCGTATAATCTACTATTTTACCTGTAGCTTTAGCGTTTTCTTGACGCCATATTTTTAATGCTAATTTCATCTTGTTTCCTTTGAAAGTCATTAAGCCGAAAGTCGAGTGACTTTAAGACATTAGACTATATTATTTATAACTTCTTTGAACTAATTTAACGTTTTCAAATTTCAATTCTTCTTTATGCAATACAGCATCACTCGGATTTCCTTTGTATTCCCAAGCCGCTACGTATGCAAAATTATCATCGTCACGTTGCGCTTCTCCTTCAGGAGTTTGAAATTCTTCACGGAAGTGACCTCCACAAGATTCGTTTCTATGCAATGCATCTTTTGCAAACAACTCCCCTAATTCAAGGAAATCGGCAACACGAAGTGCTTTTGCTAATTCTGTATTGAAACTATCCGCAGTACCAGGGATTTTTACTTCTTTATAAAATTCTTCTCTAATTTGAGCAATTTCAGCTTGTGCTTCAGCCAATCCTTTTGCATTTCTAGCCATTCCAACTTTATCCCACATAATTTTCCCTAATTTCTTATGGAAATAATCTGCAGGTTTAGAACCGCCATTATTCATTAATTGATCAATTTGAGCAACAACATTTTTTTCCGCAGCTTCAAATTCTGGCAAATCTGTAGAAATTGTTCCCATTTTAATATCTGGTGCTAAATAATCGCCAATTGTATAAGGCAATACGAAATAGCCATCAGCCAAACCTTGCATTAATGCAGAAGCTCCCAATCTGTTTGCTCCGTGGTCTGAAAAGTTTGATTCTCCAATAGAGAAACAACCAGGAATTGTTGTTTGTAAGTTATAATCAACCCAAGTTCCACCCATTGTATAGTGAACCGCTGGATAAATCATCATTGGTGTTGAATACGGGTTTTCATCAACGATTTTCTCATACATTTGAAACAAGTTACCATATTTATTGGCAACAACTTCTGTTCCTAATTTTGTAACTAAAGTCAAATCATTTTCATCTAAATGTTTCAATCTTGCTTGATCCACTCCATATCTATGAATTGCCGCAGCAAAATCTAAATATACAGCTTCCCCAGTTTTATTAACACCGAAACCAGCATCACATCTTTCTTTTGCGGCACGAGAAGCAATATCACGCGGCACTAAATTTCCAAAAGCTGGGTAGCGTCTTTCTAAATAATAATCTCTATCTGCTTCAGCGATTTGTGTTGGTTTTAATTTTCCTTCACGTATTGCTTTCGCATCTTCTAATTTCGCAGGAACCCAAATTCGACCGTCATTTCGCAATGATTCCGACATTAATGTCAATTTTGCTTGATGATCTCCCGAAACGGGAATACAAGTTGGGTGAATTTGTGTATAACAAGGATTTGCGAAATACGCACCTCTTTTGTGAATTTTCCAAGCGGCAGTTACGTTACTTCCCATCGCATTTGTAGAAAGGAAAAATACATTTCCGTATCCGCCAGAAGCAATAACAACAGCATGTGCAGATTGTCTTTCGATTTTTCCAGACACTAAATCACGTGCTATAATTCCTCTAGCTTTTCCATCCACGATAACTAAATCAAGCATTTCGTGACGGTTGTGCATTTTTATTTTTCCACGACCAATTTGACGGTTCATTGCCGAATAAGCCCCTAATAATAATTGTTGTCCTGTTTGTCCTTTTGCATAAAAAGTACGAGAAACCAACGTTCCCCCAAAAGAACGGTTGTCTAATAATCCACCATATTCACGAGCAAATGGAACTCCTTGAGCCACACATTGATCGATAATATTAGTAGAAACTTCAGCCAAACGATGCACATTTGCTTCACGTGCACGGTAATCGCCGCCTTTTACAGTATCATAAAATAAGCGGAAAGTTGAATCTCCATCGCCTTGATAATTTTTTGCCGCATTAATTCCGCCTTGAGCAGCAATTGAGTGCGCACGACGTGGTGAATCTTGAAAACAAAATGCTTTTACGTTATACCCTAATTCTGCTAATGTTGCCGCAGCAGAACCTCCAGCAAGTCCAGTTCCAACAACAATAATATCTAAATTACGTTTGTTTGCTGGGTTTACTAAATTGATATGATCTTTATAATTTGTCCATTTGTCCGAAATTGAACCTTCTGGGATTTTTGAATCTAATGCCATTATAAATTGAATTAAATTTGATTAAAATGATGAAATAATGCAATAAATATGAATCCAAAAGGAACAACGATTGCAAACGTATAACCTAATTTATGAAGTGCTTTAGAATATTTATTATTAAACCCTACGGATTGAAACGATGAGTTGAAACCGTGCCACAAGTGCAATGACAATAATAAAAACGCTAAAGAATACAATCCAGTACGAATAGGACTTTCAAATTTGTGATTTAATTCTTCAAAATATCGTGTTGGCTCTATTGCATTTACATCTACATATTTATAAACAATTTCTTGAATCCAAAAATCATAAAAATGCAATCCGATGAAAGCTAAAACTACCAATCCTGAAACAATCATATTTCTTGATGCCCAAGAAGCGTTTGCAGCTCCGTTGTATTTTGCATAAGCAATAGGTCTTGAACTACGATTTTTTAATTCTAAAACCAATCCCATTACAAAATGAAAAATTACACCTGCAACCAAAACTGGTTGCATTACAAATTGAATTATTGGATTGTAACCCATAAAATGAGACATCGTGTTGAAAGTATCGGCACTAAAAACAGAAGTCAAATTAATAAAAAAGTGAAGAGATAAAAAGGTAATCAAAAAAAGTCCCGAAAGTGCCATTGCAACTTTCTTCGCAATTGAGGACTTTAATACTGTAGAATTGGCCATAATA
>CANINJ010000240.1 GCA_947468985.1 Bacteroidota bacterium | reverse complement strand
TCCAATTTGGTTTATGAATTTAAAGATCAAAAAATAAAAGAATATTTAGGCGATATCAATTATTTCTTAGAGCAGCGCAACCTTGAGAACATGCGTGAAGTGGAGAAAAAAGATATCGAAAAGAAAGAAGCTCCAGCTTCAACTTCTAAAGTTTCTTATGAAGATCAAAAGAAAGGCAAAGCACTTCAGAATAAGTTAAGCAAAGTGGAGAGCAACATCAAGCAATTGGAAAGAGATATTCAACAAGATGATAAAGCTTTGGCGTCCAATTATGATAAACACCTAGAAGATGCCGCATTTTTCATGGCTTATAATAAGAAGAAAAAGGATTTGGATAAATTACTTGAAGAATGGGAAACGGTTCAGCAAGAGATTGATAATTTGTAGAATTATTTAAAAGGATGTCTTTGTTGCCAAACCATTTCGGGCTCTAAATTCTTGAATATTTTGTCAATGTATTTATTGATCCATTTGTTTTTGTGATACATAAATCCATACATTGTTATGGGTTTTGCACCAATAGAACTCTTGATTTCCAAAGCAGTTCGTCCAAAAATAATTTTCTTGAATTGATTTTGTATAGCATAAAAGGTCATGTTGTATAACATGTTTAAGTATAACATGTTTTCTTTCTGAACGTGTTCGTCATACCCTAAAAAATAGGTTTCTAGGACACTACCGTTTAAAAGTAACGAATGAAATCCAACCAATTTATCATCCAAAAAGTAACCAACCATTACAAACTGCTCTTTCAATTGTTTTTTAAAAGTGGTGAAATGATTTTTAGCTAAGAAAAAAGTATTGAAAGGCGCATTCTTGGCAACATGATGATACAAGTCATAAATTCTATCTTCTAGTTTTTCTATTTCTTCAAGATGTAATTCTCTACATTCAATTCCTTCAAATTTTTTATGTGCCCTTTTGTATTGGTCACGGTATTTTTTGGTTAACGCTCCAATATAATCTTCATTAGACTTCCAATCATTCTGAAGTTCCATAATCATATTGGGCTGTGTGCTGAACTTATAAAAAGGTTTGAAACTATATTTCTTAAACTCCACAGCACAATCTTGATAGAAATCTTTAAACGTAACTATATGAATGGTTATTCTTTGTTTTTTGAAGTAGTTTGTAATTTCATGGGCACATTCCAAAATTATTTTGCTGATGGTTTCAAAATCCATTTTTTTATTAAAAGCATATCCATTTTGACCAGTAATCATATTATTTCCCATAAATAAAACATGAGAGGCAAAATTTTTAAAAATAAAATTCCGGATGGCAGTTTTGAAACATTTGTCTCTTTCTCCAAACGATTCTAATTTATTGAGATTTAGATATTGTGCTAAAGCAACACCAATAAGGTTTTTATTTTCAAAAATGCCAATATAAAAACAGTGCATATTAGTTGGCGCGGATTCTTCAAGTACTCTTAAATAATTAGTTTGTAAAAATTCATTTTCAATAGCAACTTCCCCCCAAGAATTTGGAAGCATAGAAACCGAAGTGTAAATCTTAAAAGTGTAATTGGAATTCAAATCTAAAATTGAAAGTTTGTCAAATTTAGTTAAAGAAATCAGGATTGAAATAAAATTAACTTTTTTTAAGAATTATTAAATAATTTATGGAGCCATAATTGGATTATAAAAAAATCTCGACCAGATAAACTAATCGAGATTTTAATATTTACCTATATAAATATTTATTGCATCATGCAGATAATTCCGCCCATAATCATAAAGCATACAGCCCAAAATCCGCCTGATATTAACACATATTTAAAACTTCTTTTTTCATACAACGCATTGGTGCCAATAACAGGTAGTGTCAAAAATAATCCCGTCATAAATCCGTGTAATGCTCCATGTTTGAAGGTGCGGAAAGCCGTCCCATAATCTGCCATAAAGGCTTCATAGGATGGCAGCGCTTTTGAAGCGTCTCCGCCAACCATTCCTAATGCGCCAAACTGATGTATTACCAACATTTGCAATATAAATGACATTAAAAAAGCATAAATAATAGAAAGCCCAAAGAGCATAATCATATTGGAGCCTTTCATTTTTTCTTCGGTCATTCCTGACTCTTTCATCCAAATTGTTCCAAAAACTTTTGGATTGTACCAAATAAATCCAACAACTAATGTGGATAAAGCCGCAAGTAAAAGTGCTAAAAAATTGATGTTCATAATTAATTAATTTATTGGTTAGTATTTCAAAAATAATAATTTTTTATTAATGGGTCTTTAACACACATGTTTTATTTTGGCATATGTAAGAAAGATATTATTTATAACTACTAAATGATGTATTTCATCGATTTTATTTGCTTTTAATCTATAATCCTTATACTTTTACCTCGAGATAAACCCTAAAATCAAATATTATGAAAAAATTATCTGCTTTTACTTTTATACTGTTAGTGACATTATCGTCATTTGCAGCGGTATCAAATTTTGAAAAAAAAGCTTTAATAAAGTTTAATCAAGCCACTAAAGGATTTCAATGGACAACCAAATGGGATTTAAAAGCACCAATGACTACTTGGTATGGTGTTAAAATTGAAAACGACCATGTTGTTGGACTAATATTATCAAATAATAATTTAAATGGTGAACTGCCAATTGAATTATTTTCTTTAATTCATTTACAAGAATTAAATTTATTTAAGAATTCCATTACTGGAGTAATTCCATCTTCTATTTCAAATTTGAAAGAATTGAGAAAATTAAATATTTCTTTTAACAAACTTTCAGGAAACATTCCAGCTTCAATTGGAGATGCTATTTCTCTTGAGACTATTGAATTATTTATGAATAGAATTATAGGAGATATCCCTTCATCTATTGGGAATCTACAACATTTACAAACCTTGTCATTATATAATAATGAAATTGTAGGACAAATTCCGGTGGGTCTTTATGAACTTAAATCATTAAAAATTCTTTTATTAAACAGTAATAAATTGACTGGAAAATTGAGTTCCAATGTTTCCGATCTTACGTCACTTGAAACGTTGAGTTTATTTGATAATAATTTTGAGGGTCAAGTTCCATTTGATCTTGAAAAATTAAAAAATTTAAAGGAAATGAATATTTCTTATAATATGTTTAATGGATTGGTGTCCAAAAATTTAGCGCAGTTGGATGCATTGAGTATGACCATGATAAATGATAAAGGAGTTGCAACAACGCTGAAAGTTAACATTGATAAAAATTCTGGTTTAGCAGATGAAGATTAATATTTTTAAATTGGTTTTAAATTGAATTAAGTCCCGAATAATCGGGGCTTTTTTTTATTGTAAAACTTTAGTTATTGCTTTTTTTTATAAATTTAACTTGCGATTATGATAAATCGTTGTATATTTGCACTCGAAACAG
>CANINJ010000239.1 GCA_947468985.1 Bacteroidota bacterium | reverse complement strand
GTGATTACAATATCAAAATTGCCTGAATTACCAAGCAATTGCATTCTTTCTTTGATTTCATTGGTAATATGAGGAACAACTTGTACGGTTTTTCCTAAAAATTCGCCTCTTCGTTCCTTTTCAATTACCGAAAGATACACTCTTCCTGTGGTAACATTATTGGCTTGTGAAGTGGGAACATTCAAAAAACGTTCATAATGTCCTAAATCCAAATCGGTTTCTGCGCCGTCATCAGTAACGTAACATTCTCCGTGTTCATAAGGGTTTAGGGTTCCTGGATCCACATTGATATACGGATCAAATTTTTGAATTGTAGTGCGATATCCTCTTGCTTGCAATAATTTTGCTAAAGAAGCTGCGATAATTCCCTTTCCTAAAGAAGAAGTAACTCCGCCAGTAACAAAAATATATTTCGTTTGAGCCATTGTATAGTGTATTGTTGTTGTGTAAAAAACTTGGCAAAAGTACAAAAATAATTAGATAATGTGCCAATTTAAATCATTTGATAAATAAAAAAACAGCGCCTTTTGCGAACCCAATAATTAACTAACTTTTCTCCTTTTACGGCTTCGGATATTTCTTTCTGATATTCCGAATTAATTCTTCCAAACCGTTTAATTTCAACTCATAGACCAACTGAAGTTGTTCGCCTAATTGCCCTTTTGGAAAACCTTTATTGCTATACCAAACGACATAATATTCAGGCAAATCAATTAAATGCCAGCCTTCATATTTGCCGAAAGGCATTTTTGTATGCGCTAAAGTGATAAGTTGTTGTTGGTTTTCGTCCAAAATTACTTCCAATTAAAAGTAATGACTTTCTTGATATCTGGGTGCAAACTGTAATGAACTGGGCACGTCATTGCAGTACGCTCCAAAATAGTTTTGGTTTTTTCATCGGCTTCAACTGTGATATTAAAAACAATATGAATTTCAGAAATTCTTCTTGGTTCTGCCGCCATAATTTTTGTGATTTCAGCATTAGCATTCGAAAGATTTACATTCATTTCTGCTGCTTTAATTCCCATTACGGTAAACATACAACTCCCTAAACCATTGGCAACGGTATCTGTTGGTGAAAAAGCAGCTCCTTTTCCATTGTTGTCAATTGGTGCATCCGAAATAATTTCTGATCCCGATTGAATATGAATAGAAGAAGTTCGAAGTTC
Organism: Bacteroidota bacterium; assembly: GCA_947468985.1. Classification (GTDB taxonomy): domain Bacteria; phylum Bacteroidota; class Bacteroidia; order Flavobacteriales; family Flavobacteriaceae; genus Flavobacterium. The sequence continues at coordinate 2,247 of CANINJ010000239.1, read as the reverse complement.
TCCTAAATAGGTGATTTTTGAAGTCATTATTCTGCTTGTTTTATGGTTAAATCAGTGTCGTAATACAATATGTAAATACCTTTATTGCTATAGCTTTCCGAACTATTTTTACTGTAACTGAATTTGTTTTCTATTTGTTCTGTAGCCACATTTTCAGAAGTTTCCTGATAATTTTTGTCTTGTGACAATCGTAATAATGTGTCAAATGTCAAGTCAAAGCCACGAATTGCAAATTGATTTGGAAATACTTTATTCACTTTTTTGAAATCATTTCTAAAAATATCAGCTTCTGGCGAAAGGTTTTCACGAACAATTGAAGGGTATAACATTTTTAATTTTGTCAAACGAGTCATATCAATTTCATCAAAATCCAACGTTGGATTGGCTTCTAAAATTACCAATTGTACTTGGTATTCTGGCATTAAAGTCAACATCGCATTGGTTGTAGCCAAAATCACATTTGTTTTTTGAGAATCTAAAATTACATAATTCAACTTGTTTTTTACAAACACTTTTTTCAAACTATCGCCAACAACACTTCCCAAAACATTCAAACCAACCATTTTAATTCCTTTTTTACTTTTAATAAAGAAATCTTTCAAAGCGGTTTTTTTAGCATCGATTACGGCAACTATATTTCCATTTTTTTTATAAATATAATCTAACATTGCTGCCTTAGAATCTTCATTTGAAGGCATCGATTGGTATAAATTAGGAAATGATTTACCCATTTCTTTTGATAAAGGCGAAATCACAGGAACGTTATTCGAGCTTACTAATTCGGCTAATTTTTCAACATTTGTTTGATAAAAAGGCCCGATAATAGCATCGGCATTTTGAAGATTATTCTGTTGCACCAATCCTGAAATTGTTGATGAATTCTTAGTTTCTTCGGAATCTAAAATTCTAATATTGACATTCAAACCCATCACTTTTGCGGAATCAATTGCCATCAAAACGCCTGAATAAAAGTCCAAAGTCATATTCAGAAATTTGTCTTTTTTCAATTTTGATGCCACCGAATTCAAACTGTCATTTTCGATTTTTGAAATATTGAAAGGCAATAATAAAACCAATTCTTTGGCATTTTGAGAAGTACTACTTTTTATTAATTTAGCAACTACTTTATTCAATTTTGCAACGTCCTCAATTTTTATAGTTTTAGGCGTTAAAGCTACTTTTGGCTGTTCTTTTGAAACCAATTTATCCTTTATTCCACTCACAATCAACTTAAAACCAATTGGCAAACCCGAAACAATTTCAGGATTTAAATGTTCCAATTGTTCCACAGTCAATCCGTATTTATTTGCAATAGCATATTTAGTTTCCTTTGGTAAAACTTCGTGATACATAATTTTATCAGAGACTTTTACATTAGTTTTAACCGCTGATTTCAATGCAGATTTTGATGGAATAACAAGCATTTGACCAATTTTCAAACCTTCCTTTAAATCGTCTTTATTGGCAGTTTCTAAATCTTCAACCGAAACAGCATATAATTTTGAAATGCTATAAACCGTTTCTTTTGCAAGAACTTCGTGCGTTTTTGGATTGCCTTTTGTAGTTGAATTTACGGGAGCTTTTAGTTTTGAAATGGGAATTAACAAAACAGAATTCAATTTAACTCCACTTTGAGCATCTGGATTTAAATTATAAATATCTAAAGGAGTAACCTTATATTTCTGAGCAATTTGCGTAATCGTTTCCCCTTTGATAACGGTATGTTTGGTGTAATTCTGCCCAAAAATAGACATGGTAAAAACCAAAACAAAAATGTAAATTACTCTTTTAAACATAACTATAATTATTAAATTTGAATTGTAATAATCTTATTCCCACTCAATAGTTGCTGGTGGCTTTGAGCTAATATCGTAAACAACTCTGTTTACACCCGGTACTTTATTGATAATATCATTGGAAACTTTCATCAAGAAATCGTAAGGTAAATGTACCCAATCTGCTGTCATTCCATCCGTCGATTCCACCGCGCGAAGTGCCACCACTTTTTCATAAGTACGCTCATCGCCCATTACTCCTACACTGTTCACAGGAAGTAAAATTGCGCCCGCTTGCCAAACCTTGTCATACAATCCCCAAGATCTCAAACCGTCAATAAAAACGGCATCAACTTCTTGCAAAATACGAACTTTTTCTGGAGTAATGTCGCCCAAAATACGAATTGACAAACCAGGTCCTGGAAAAGGATGACGGCCTAATAAAGCTGAATCTATTCCTAATGTTGCTCCT
>CANINJ010000238.1 GCA_947468985.1 Bacteroidota bacterium | reverse complement strand
TAAACCAATTTCCAAGAATATTTGAATAAGGGTGAATAAGGTTTGTCCCAAATGGCATCTGCGGGAATTAATCCTGAACAACCATACGCAATTGGTGAATAATTGACCGGGGTTTTTAGCTCCTGCTTTCCGTCATAAACAGCATAATCGTTGGCTTCCAAAGCATTTACTAAAGGAATATCCAAACCATCTTGCCAAATACACGTTTTTCCATTTGCGTCAACGCCATGCTCGTGCCAAGTAGAATTGGGTGTAATCACGAAATCATTGACTTCAAACGTGATTTTATTGCCGTCAACCACCGTATAACCGCCTTCGCCTTCCATAATAAATCGAAGGGCAGAAGCTTTGTGTTTGTGAGCCGAAGTACTTTCTCCAGGACGTGTCACTTGAATCCCGGTGTACAACCAACCCACAGCAGCGCTAACATCTTTGCGTTTTTCATTGACTAAATACACAACTCTTCGACCTGCTTGTTCTGGCGTTACCAATTCCGATGATTTTATTACTAACTCTCGTAAATCATTGTATTTCCAAAGCATTGGAACAGAAGAAGATCTTGGCTCCCAAGGCTCAATATCATTGGCAACAGTCCATAAAGCACCAGCACCTAATTGTTCTAAATCTTTGTAATATTGTTCTAATTCAGGGGTGTTTTGAACTCGAGCTCTTCCAATTTGGTCGTCTGAATGTTTTGCTTCCATACTTATTTTTTATTAAACTCCTCGTGATTATCAATAAATGTAATATTTCTTGTAGGTGCTGTATTTATTCGTAAATCAAAAATATCAAATCGGTTGTAATGTCCCAAAATATCGTGCATTTGTTTTGGTTGGATGCATTTTTCCAAATCAATATCGGCATAAACAATTCCTTCTTCATCAATTAACGGCGTTCCAATTACGGCTCCATTTGGACCTATAAATCCAGAAAACGCTGAGTTTTTACGGGTTAATAATTCATCAACATTGGGAACATCTTCACGTAATGCATCTTTAATTTCTTGAGAAATAGTAGAGCAAGAAACAATCGTAAATAGCTTTCCTTCAAATGAATGAGCGGCAGCACGAATTTTTATTGCTTCCGCCATATCATAATCGGGTGGGGCAACAGGCAACGAAATATAATTAGCAACGTGAATCAATTCGCCTTGAGCGAGCAATGCAAATCGTGCTAAAGTATTCGTATTTTCGCCACAAGCCAATGTTCCAATTGGACCAATTTCTGTTTTATAAACTTTCAATGAAGAGCCGTCACCACTTGACCAAGTTAGTTTTTCTGCCCAAGTTGGCACTAATTTTCTATGTTTTCCAATTAATTTTCCAAGGTTATCAATGATTAAATTGGTGTTGTAAATTTCCCCGAAACTTGGTCCTCTTTCATTAATTCCAATTACAATATGAATGTTGAATTCTTTGGCGGCATCACAAATTCGTTTTACTTCCGAACCATCAGCAGTTATGGCGCTTTTGTATAATTTTTCGTACCATTTACTTCCTTGAACGGGTGTCATAATCCAATTCCAATACGGATAACCGGATACAAATACCTCAGGAAAAGCGATTAATTGCGCTCCGTTTTCTGATGCTTCTTTGATAAAAGTAATTGCTTTATCAGTAGTTTTTTCTGCATTTAGAAAAACGGGGGAAGTTTGAACTGTGGCAGCTTTGAATTTATTAAAAATCATATTGCTATTTTATTAAATACTTTTCTAACTTATTTTTTATATGTTCTGAAAAAGGTGCTGCTTTAATCGTATTTCTATTTTCTGCAAAAGAAACATTTACCAAGGTCACTTCGCCTTCAAGGCAAATTGTTTTTTGTCCATTTTCAAATTTAAATCCGCAAAGAAGTGAAGCTCCTCCTATGTTTTTTATCCAAAATGATTTGGTTAATACTTCGCCTAAACGTGCTGGTTTTTTAAATTGCACTTTCAAATCCACTGTTGGAATACCCCCAGTTTCGTGCATTTGATTGAAAGGCAAACCTAACGCTTCATCATAAAAATCCTCTACAATGCAATTTAGCATTTCAAAATAGCGAGGATAAAATACAATTCCTGCATAATCTACGTGCTGAAATCGAACTTGTTCTTGTTTAATAAATGGTTGATTCATATTTTCTATTTCAATTTAAATCGTTGTATTTTTCCTGTTTCTGTTTTCGGTAAAACATCGTGAAATCTAATAATTCTCGGATATTTGTAAGGTGCTGCCACTTGCTTGAACCAATCTTGAATGGATTTCACCAGATCGTCATTTGCGGAAGCAGGATTTTTCAAAACAATATTTGCGCAAACTAACATTCCTCGATTTTCATCAGGAATCCCAACAACGGCACATTCGAGAATGGCATCGTGAGTCAAAAGTACGCTTTCTACTTCAATTGCCGCAATATTATAACCCGAAGAAATAATCATATCGTCGCCACGAGCAATAAACCAATAGTAGCCATCGTCGTCTTTTTTGAAAATATCGCCAGTGATATTCCACTTATTTTGAACATATTCTGCTTGTTTGTCAAGGCGATTCAAATATTTGCAACCCGTAATTCCACGAACTGCTAATTTCCCAATTTCATTATTTTTAACTTCATTTCCATTTTCATCAATAATTTTAGCTTCATATCCTCGAATTGGTAATCCAGTTGCACCGGGTTTCATATTTTCCTCATTGGATGAAATAAAAATATGTAGCAATTCCGTAGCACCAATTCCATCAATTATCTTTAATCCAGTGGTATTGTACCAATCTTCCCAAACCTTCAACGGCAGATTTTCTCCAGCAGAAACACATTTGCGTAAGCTGGAAATATCAAATTCGTTAGCTTTTGTAGTTATAATTCTCCAAGCCGTTGGTGCAGTAAAACAAATGGTTATTTTGAAATCTTCAATCGCTTTTAGTAATACTTCTGGTGATGGTTTTTCGATTAAAAATGTAGATGCTCCATAATAAAATGGGAATAAAACCAACCCGCCCAAGCCAAATGTAAATCCAAGAGGTGGACTTCCTGTGAAAATATCGTCTGATTTTGGTTGCAATGCATATTTTGGAAAAGCCTCACAAATCAATAAAATATCTTTGTGATAATGCGCTGTCATTTTCGGTAAACCGGTAGTTCCAGAAGTAAATCCTATAATTGAAACCGCTTCCGCAAATGTTGGATAATTGGAAAACTCCTTCGGTTTTGAAGCCATTAAAACTTCTAATTCCGATTTAGTTTCATTTGATCCATCAAAAGTGCAAACCGATTTTAAATAGGAAGATTTTACGAATGAAAGAGCTTCTTCCAAACGGATGTCGCAAAAAGAATGAGTAATTTCGGCACATTCAATTATGGTTTCCAATTCTTTTTCTCGAAGTAAAGGCATCGTTGCAACTACAATTCCGCCCGCTTTCAGAACAGCAAACCAACACGCAACGAAC
>CANINJ010000237.1 GCA_947468985.1 Bacteroidota bacterium | reverse complement strand
TTATTGGAGCACCTGCAGTTACAATAATACTATCAAAAGGGGCGTGATTTGGCAAACCTTTATAGCCGTCTCCAAAAGAAAGATGTTTGGGACGAATTCCTAATTTTGGTAACAATGCAGAAGTCTGTTTGAACAATTCATTTTGTCGTTCTACACTAAATACTTTTGCTCCCATCAAACACAAAACTGCGGTTTGATAGCCTGAACCTGTTCCAATTTCCAAAATTTTATCGTCTTTTTTTATTTCTAATAATTGGCTTTGAAAAGCAACAGTATAAGGTTGTGAAATAGTTTGCCCAGCTCCAATTGGAAATGCTTTATCTTGATAGGCATAGTCTTCAAAACTTGAATTTAAAAATAAGTGGCGCGGAATTTTATTAATTGCATTCAGAACATTTTTGTCAACAATTCCTTTTTCTTGCAAAAGTTTTACGAGTTGATTTCTAAGTCCTTGATGTTTGGCAGTGTCTTTCAAAACAATATTTAATTTAGTCTGTAAATTTATGAAAGTAAATGTAAATTTAATTGTTGGATTTTAAATTTTAAATGCTTTAAATAATAATCATTTTATTGCTATTTTTGTTGAAAATACATTTATATGTTAAAAGTAGGCGTTTTAGGTGCTGGACATCTTGGAAAAATACATTTACGATTATTAGAACAATCAGAAAAATACGAATTGGTAGGCTTTTATGATGAAAATCAAGAAAATGGCGCTAAGATTGCTAAAGAATTTGGCTACAAACAATTTCATACTATTGCAACACTAATTCACGCAGTTGACGTAATTGACATTGTAACTCCTACCCTTTCTCATTACAAATGTGCAAAAGTGGCAATCAAATCTGGAAAACACGTTTTTATTGAAAAACCAATTTCAAATACTGTCGTTGAAGCTGAAGAAATTATTGCTTTAGCCACTGAATATAAAGTAAAAGGACAAGTTGGTCACGTTGAAAGATTCAATCCTGCTTTTATCGCTACAAAAGATATGATTGAAAATCCAATGTTTATTGAAACCCATAGATTGGCAGAATTTAATCCTCGAGGTACTGATGTTCCCGTGGTTTTAGATTTGATGATTCACGATATTGATGCTATTTTGAGTGTTGTTCCTTCTAAAGTTAAACTTATAAATGCTAGTGGTGTTTCAGTAATTAGCGATACACCAGATATTGCAAATGCTCGAATTGAATTCGAAAATGGATGTGTTGCCAATTTAACGGCGAGCAGAATTTCATTGAAAAATATGCGTAAATCACGATTCTTTCAAAAAGACGCTTATATTTCTGTTGATTTCCTTGAGAAAAAATGTGAAGTTGTAAAAATGAAAGATGCACCAGAATTTCCTGGAGATTTTGATATGATTTTACAAAATGCGGAAGGTTTGAAAAAACAAATTTATTTTGCAAATCCTGATGTAGAACAGAATAATGCCATTTTAGACGAATTAGATTCTTTTGCAGATGCTATAAATAATAACACAACTCCAGTTGTTACTTTGGAACAAGGTACCAATGCATTAAGAGTTGCTTATCAAATAATTGATTGTTTTAAAAAATAATATATGAAAATAATAGCTGTAATTGGAGCTGGAACAATGGGTAACGGAATTGCTCATACATTTGCTCAAAGCGGATTTACCGTAAAATTAATTGATGTTTCAGAAAAATCATTGGATAAAGGAATGGCAACGATTGCTACGAATTTAGATAGAATGGTTTCAAAAGGGACTATTACTGAAGAAGATAAATTCAAAACCATATCCAATATTATCACTTATACTGATATAAAAGATGGTGTTGTAGGTGTTGATTTAGTTGTTGAAGCTGCAACAGAAAATGTAGAATTAAAACTAAATATTTTCAAACAACTGAATGAGGTTTGTTCTCACAATACGATTTTAGCAACCAATACTTCTTCTATTTCAATTACGCAAATAGGTTCTGTTGTTGCTCATCCTGAAAGAGTTATAGGGATGCACTTTATGAATCCTGTGCCAATTATGAAATTGGTAGAAATCATTCGTGGTTACAACACATCGGATGAAGTTACGAAAATCATTATGGATTTATCAGAAAAATTAGGTAAAACTCCTGTTGAAGTCAACGATTATCCAGGATTTGTTGCCAATAGAATTCTGATGCCAATGATAAATGAGGCAATTGAAACATTATACAATAAAGTTGCTGGTGTTTATGAGATTGATACCGTAATGAAATTAGGAATGGGACAACCAATGGGACCATTACAATTAGCCGATTTTATTGGACTTGATGTGTGTTTAGCCATTTTAAATGTGATGTATGACGGTTTCAAAAATCCAAAATATGCTCCTTGCCCACTATTAGTAAATATGGTTCGCGCTGGAAAATTAGGTTCGAAATCTGGTGAAGGTTTCTATGATTATAGCGAGAGCAAAAAAGCAGAGAAAATTGCAAAACAATTCCTTTCTTAATTGAATATATAAATGTCAATAAAAGAAAATTTACTCAAAATAAAATCCTCATTACCTGAAAACGTAACTCTTGTTGCTGTTTCAAAAACCAAACCAGTTGCTGATTTATTAGAAGCGTATAATACTGGCCAACGCATTTTTGGAGAGAATAAAATCCAAGAAATGACCGAGAAATGGGAACAAATGCCCAAGGATATTCAATGGCATATGATTGGTCACATTCAAACGAACAAAGTAAAATTTATGGCACCTTACGTGAGTTTGATTCACGGAGTTGACAGCCTTAAATTATTAGAAGAAATCAATAAACAAGCTATAAAAAACAATAGAATTATTGATTGTTTGCTACAAATTCACATTGCGGAGGAAGAAACCAAATTTGGTTTAAATGAAGAGGAATTGAAAGAGTTATTAGCTTCTGAATCATTTAAAAACTTAATTAATATCAGGATAGTTGGTTTAATGGGTATGGCAACGTTTACAGAGAACCAAAGCCAAATCAAGAAAGAATTTATCCATTTAAAATCGATATTTGATAATTATCAACAATTGAAAACCGAAAACTGTCAAATAAATACTTTATCAATGGGAATGTCTGGCGACTACCAACTTGCAATTGCGTGCGGAAGTACTATGGTTCGTATTGGAAGTAGTATCTTTGGAGGACGATAACAATTTTAACATTAAACATTAAACAAATTTACTGCATACTCGACATAGAAACCACTGGAGGACAATTCAACGAAGAGGGAATTACAGAAATCGCAATTTATAAATTTGACGGCCACGAAATTGTGGATCAATTTATAAGTTTAGTCAATCCTGAAATTCCAATTCAACCCTTTGTTGTGAAATTAACAGGCATAAACAATGCAATGCTACAAAGCGCTCCAAAGTTTTTTGAAGTTGCCAAACGCATTATTGAAATTACAAATGATTGCGTTTTGGTTGCTCATAATGCTTCTTTTGATTATCGAATTTTGAGAAC
>CANINJ010000236.1 GCA_947468985.1 Bacteroidota bacterium | reverse complement strand
TGTATTGTTTTAAACCGAAAACTTCAGGACAAGCATCTTCTCTATCGTAAATTCCGTCTCCATCAGTATCTTTTCCACCAAATTTGAAGATAAGTCCTGCAAAATGTTGCATGTGAGAAACAACAGAAACGCTTGGATCTCTTACCTCATCAAATGAGTGTTTGTATGTAGATTGTAAAGAAATACCAACTTGCTCCGACATCCAAAATGTTAATCCAAGTCCACCATTAATTGTTCCAGCACTAACATCTCCAACGAAAGTATAACCTCCACCAATGTGAGCTGTTGGCTCAATAGATTTAGAACCGATTAAATTCATAAAGCTGTATTTTACAATACCATCAACTGCATAATAATTTAAATCTCCAGGGTTTGTTACAGTGTAAGGCCCCATTCCAACTCTAGGATTCACAAATTTTGAAATTTTGTTTACTGAACCTGAAACTCCAAAAGAGAAATTATCTCCAACATATTTTGATACATTTAGATAAGACAAAGAAGGAAGTATATTCCAATTGTCTTTAGCATTAAAATATTGTGAAAATTGATCTTTAATGCTTGTAGCTGCACTTATTCTTGTGTCAACTGCATTTGTACCAAATGACAATGCCCATGGATTGTTACTGTCTTGAGCTTGAGATACTAAGCCTACAAAAAGACACATAACAACTACTAATTTGTTAAGATGTTTCATACTTGTTTTTTTATTAATTTATAATATTAATTCGCACAAAAGTAATGTGTAATTTTTTAACTACAAAATGAATTGTAGAAAATCTGTTGAAATGCAATGATTAATCCTATTAAATTACTTTTAATTCTCTTCCAACTTCAGTAAAAGCAGCTATTGCCTTATCTAAATGAGCTTTTGTATGTGCTGCTGATAATTGCACTCTAATCCTTGCCTTATCCTTTGGAACGACTGGAAAAAAGAAACCTATGACATAAATCCCTTTTTTAAGCAATTCATTAGCCATATTTTGAGCTAGTTTTGCATCATAAAGCATAACAGGAACAATGGCTGAATCCCCATCAATGATATCAAACCCAGCTTTTTTCATACCCGCTTTGAAATAATTGGTATTTTCTTCTAATATATCTCTTAGTGAATTATCCTTTTCTAATAATTCAAAAACTTTTATTGATGCCCCTACAATTGCTGGGGCCAATGAATTTGAAAATAAATACGGGCGAGAACGCTGTCTTAATATTTCAATAATTTCTTTTTTGGCAGTTGTATATCCACCCATTGCGCCGCCTAAAGCTTTTCCTAATGTCCCCGTAATAATGTCAACCCGACCCATTACACCCTTCGCTTCAAGCGTTCCTTTGCCAGTTGCGCCAATAAATCCTGCCGCATGACATTCGTCAACCATAACCATAGCATCGTATTTATCTGCCAAATCACAAATTTTATCCAAAGGCGCAACTACACCATCCATAGAGAAAACGCCATCTGTAACAATTAGTTTGAAACGAGTTCCAGCCTCTGTTGCTTTTATTAATTGTTGTTCCAAATCTTCCATATTACTATTTTCATAGCGATATCGGGCAGCTTTACACAAACGAACGCCGTCAATAATGGACGCGTGATTCAAACTATCTGAAATTATACAATCTTGATCTCCTAATAAAGGCTCGAAAACGCCACCATTTGCATCAAATGCCGCGGCATATAAAATGGTGTCTTCTGTTCCATAAAATTCAGAAATTTTTCTTTCTAATGTTTTATGAATATCTTGAGTTCCACAGATAAAACGAACGGATGACATTCCGAAACCGTGAGAATCCAATGCGTCTTTTGCTGCCTGAATAACTTCTGGATGAGAAGAAAGTCCTAAATAATTATTGGCACAAAAATTTAAAACCGTTTCTCCATTAACTGTAATTTCAGCCCCTTGTGGCGATGTTATAATTCTTTCTTTTTTAAATATTCCATTGTCTTCAATAGTTTGAAGCTCCGATTGAAGGAATTGTTGAATTTTTCCGTACATTATTTTAGTTTTAGTTTTTGAGAATTTTTACAAATTTACGACCTTAATTTCTTGTCCTATATATATAAGTGCTTTTTTTGTTACTTTGAAACCCATTTTTTCAATTGCATTTTGATAATTTCCTAATTGGATTTGATATTTTGGATTGTGATTTCCTGTTTTGTAATCCAATAAAAAGACTTCGTTGTTTTTTGCCAAAACCATTCTGTCAGGTTTGATGGTTTTCCCTTCTTTTTGAATTATAGTTTGCTCATTTAAGATTTCATTTCCTTCGGCAAAATAGTTTTCTAACTCCGAATGATTTACAATTTCTTGAATACTTTTATAAACTGCTTCTTTCTGAATGAATGTAATCAGCCCGTTTTCCAAAGCTTTCATAATTGCCAAATCCACGTCGGATTTTGTTTTTACAAATGACAAAATTTCGTGAATTACATTTCCATATTCAATGGCTTCTTGCTGATGTGTTCCCCACATTAAAGCTTCGCGTTGTGCAATTTTAATGCTTTTTGGATTTAGAATTTGACTAATTAACGGAATGGTTTTAATTTCATTTTTCTCAATGATTTTCTCCGATAATTTCTTCAAATTTCCAAATTCGTATTCCATTATACTTGGTTCATAAACACCAATTCCAATCAGATATTTAATGAAAAACGAAGCAGTATTGTATGGATATTCACCTTCTTTATTAGGTTCTAAAAATTGAGAAATGATATACAATTGTTCTTCCGCACGTGTTAATGCCACATATAAAACATTGATGTTATCCAGCAATTCTTCTTGCTTTTTTTGATTGTAAACCAATGCTGCTTCTTCACCATAATTTTCTACAGCGCTACTATTATCGATTAAAACTTTTGGCAATCCAAAGGTTTCTTTTTCGGCATCAAGCCACAATTTATCTTTTGGTTTTCGCACATAATCTTCATCGGCAAATGGCATAATTACAATTGGAAATTCCAATCCTTTCGATTTATGAATGGTCATAATCCGAACTGCATTTTTGCCTTCTGGCGATGGAATACTGAATTTCTCTCCGTTTTTCTCCCAATAATTCAAAAAGTCGGCGATTCCAGCTTGGTTTCGAACATCACGTTCTAAAACGATGTCAATGAAGTATTGCACGTATGAGTTCCCTGAAAGGGTTTTAGACAGGAATTTACTCACTATAATTTCTACCGCTTCATACAAAGATTTTTTTCTAATGTCTTGAAACGAAAGGGAAATATCAAATTCTGTAAGCCATTTTTCAAATTCTTCTTCCTGCGTTTTTTCTTTTCCTTTGGCGATAAAATCGTGAACTGGCAGTTCGTTTTGAACGTGATTTGCAATGTAAAGCAAGAAATACGATTTGGCTTCAATATCGGCGCTATTCTTTAAATATTTTAAAACGTTGATAATCATTTGAACGTCCGAAGAGTTCTGAATCATCAAGGTTTCTGAAGATAAAAG